>JBCCBY010000038.1:0-15610 GCA_039033795.1 Pseudomonadota bacterium
ACCCATGACCACGCCGATCAGACCCACGGCATCGATGACCTTCGAGTGGTGGCCATCAAGAACATGGCGAGGGTGAAGGTTTATCTGGGCGACGATACGGCGCCGTTTCTCATTCCACGGTTTCGCTACTGTTTTGAGCAAGCAGAGGGCAGTCCCTACCCAGCTGTTCTCGAACGCCATGCCATGCCATCGCCGGGCACGACATTTACCATCGATGGACCGACGGGACCTATTCCGCTTACCCCGTTTATGCAGAAACACGGGAGCGTTCCATCCCTTGGGTTTCGATTTGGATCGATTGCGTATTCCTCTGACCTCAATGATCTTGAATCAGAAAGTTGGCCAGTCGTCGACGGCGTTCAGACCTGGATCATTGATGCGCTACAATACCGTCCTCACGGCAGTCATCTGCATCTCGAAAAGTCACTGGATTTCATCGAACGCGCTGGTTGTCAGCGAGGTGTTTTGACCAATTTGCACGTGGTGATGGATTACAAAACCTTGCGTGATGAAACGCCCGAACACATTGAACCGGCCTATGATGGCATGATCATTGAGGGGGAAGCTTAACCATCATCCCCGAGGTTTGTCCTTAGAAACGCTTGTTTCTGTTAAGTAAGCATGGATTCAATGGACGTCTTGTTGGTGTTAGGAACAAAGATATTCAATCAATCGTTCGCTATCCAATAAATGCCTGCTCAACCTTGCATTGCTAGCGTCCGCTTAGCGAGTGCGTGCTGGGTGGATCTGTGAGCCTTAACACAAAAGTCTTTTGGGCGATGGCCACCTTGTGCCTATCACTTTGTGGCGTGATATGGCTTGCACTGACTTTGGTCGTCGGTGGCGGATTCCAACGCTTGGAAAACAAAGAAGCTGAGCACGAACTCAGTGGTCTTAAACATGCTCTCGATGCAAGGCTCTATTATATCAACAACTTTCTCTATGAGTATGGCGAATGGGACTTACCGCATAACTACCTTGGCGGACTTTCGGAAGAAAACTTTCTTGAGCCCTGGTTGCATGATAGCTTGCTCTTTGCAGAGATTAGTTTCATCGCTTACTATACAGAAGAAGATGTCAAAATTGGTGGTGCAATAGATCTTGCAACTGAAGAAAAAGTCGATCTGTTGGACCATTTTGACGTCCACGACCCCGTGTGGTCGCGTGCTTTAAGCAACCTAAGTCCCACATTCGCTGATCAGGGAATAGCAAACACAGAAAAAGGACTCATTGCATACGGAACAATACCCGTTAAGCGAACCAATTTAAGCGGTGATTATGTTGGTCATGTGATTGTTGGTCGGTACATTGATCAAGCTTTTTTAGCCAGCCTAAATGCGATCACAGGGTCTGAAATCACCATTACACCTGGCCAAGCGATCGTCGCCAAAAACCTTTTCAGTTTTGTCGACAGTCGGGCAATGCGCCGTGTTGAAGGCGACGTCAGTATTCAGAAAGATGACGATACGGTCGTGGTGCGCGGCAGCATTTTGTCAGAAGACGGTGTGCCGATCTTACATATCACGGCGTCGCAGGACCGTTCGACCTGGCAACTTGGACAAAGCGTTATCTTTGCCACCGTGAGTATCGTGATGGTGATTCTCGCGATTGCTCTGATGGCTGCCAGTCACTACCTGTCGGAGAACATCGTCAAACCAATTGAAAAGCTCTCGATGGCGATGACTGATTAAAAAAGGTCCAGCCTGCTGGTCAATCCAAATCTGCTTGGTCGGGGCGATGAGATTGGTACACTCTATCGTCGGTTTGGCAATCTTCTGTACCACAATGAACAGCACACTGCGGAACTCAATACAGCTCTTGAGATGGCAGAAAAAGCAGGCCAGGCTAAATCACAGTTTCTCGCCAATATGAGCCATGAAATTAGAACGCCCATGAACGGCATTCTAGGCATGGCAGAACTTCTTCAGCAGACGCACCTATCAGACAAGCAGCGCGTCATCGCCAACACCATTTCGTCCTCAAGCGATGCACTGCTTACCATCATCAATGATATCCTCGATTATTCTAAAATTGAAGCCGGACAGCTCGCAATTGATGAACATGAGTTTTCCTTGCGTGATGTTGTCTTTGAGGTTTCCGCGCTGCTGGCCGTAACAGCGGAAAGCCAAGGAATCCGCCTTATGGCCCGCTTTCAACCGGATTTGCCTGTTGAGGTGGTTGGCGATTCGGTTCGTATACGCCAGGCGCTCATCAATTTGATGGGGAATGCTGTAAAATTCACGAAGGAAGGGCAAGTCTCTGTTGGTGTGAGTGGGGAACAAGTGGGGGATGAGGTTGATCTCACCATCGTCATCGAAGATAGCGGAATCGGTATTCCCGACGACAAAATCGGGCAGATTTTCGATAAATTTGTGCAAGCGGAATCCACCACCACGCGCCGTTTTGGTGGATCAGGATTGGGTCTCTCGATCACCAGTAGCTTGATCGAGGCGATGAACGGGGCGATCAGTGTGCGTTCGATCGTTGGAGAGGGCTCTTGCTTCACCGTGACGCTTCGGCTGCCCCTTGCCAGTGATCAAAAACACGCCATCAATGACCGTGCCGTCCTTGATGGTCTTCGCTGTGTTGCAGTGACCGACAACCCCCTTAAACGGATGATTCTTGAAGAACAGCTGGGTTATTGGGGAGCTGAAACCGTCTTTGCACAAAACTTAGTCAGCGCAACGGCCCAGTTGAAAAAGACAACTGGATTGAAAGGGGAAACGCCTCTTTTGATTGTTGATGAGTGCGCATTGGGTGGCGATGATCTGGCGTCGATCAAAGACATGCAAACAGCATCACAAACCGATCCTCATGTCGTTCTCATCTGTTCAAGCGCCTTCGCGGGTTTTGAAGAGTTAAGCGACGAACGTCTCAAAATCCAGGTTGTTCCCAAGCCGGTGCGTCCTGAAAACCTATTGCTTGCGATGACATCCTTGATCGCTGGACAGCAAAACAATCAACTCCGCACACTGCTCGACGATACAGCGCGTATCGATCCGAACGACGCCCATGACGTAACCACCGCAGTGAGCGTAGGGCGACTGCTTGTGGCCGAGGATAACAAGGTCAATCGTCTCGTCCTGGAGCAGATGATTGACGAAACACGTTACGCAGTGGATTTTGCAGAGGATGGCGAGCTGGCCTGCCATATGGCTCGCGAGAAGACCTACGACTTGATCCTGATGGATATCTCCATGCCGAATATGGACGGGTTTGAAGCCATGAAGGTGATCCGTGATCATCATAAATCATCAGGTCAGGCGTCTGTTCCTATCATTGCTTTTACAGCTCACGCACTTCAGTCCGATGCGGAACGGTTCATCGAAGAGGGCTTCGATGATTACATCACAAAGCCGGTCAAGAAAGCGATCCTTGAACATACTTTATCATCATGGATGGCAAAAACACAGGACAAAGACGCGCAAGCTATTTGATTCCTTGGTGTTTTAATCCACCAATGGTGAGAGCCCTTATGATGCGAGAGCTGGATCGTTGGGTCGACGCCCATATGCAGTTAATCGAATTGACATGCGTCCCGATTGGTCCCTCCTTTGAAACGAAGTCTCTCATAGAGGCGCCGGTTTACTGGCGTCTCTCCCATGGTTCGCGATGTGCTCCTGGCTCGGATTTTTATTATGATCTCACCGCTGGCGGGGGCAGATGTTCGTGGTCTTCTGCACGGTGAATATGGTCCGCGCAGTGTGACGGGTTTGGCCTCACATCTCAACAAAATGCGGTGGAGACATACATTGCCGCTAACAACAGATAATATTTGCGACAAGACATATTGTGCAGTTGTAGTGGTGTGAGCGCCGAGTAAGACATGGGATCCTAAGGAACGCCTTACGCTTGAATGGCCAAAAAGACTTTCCATCCAAGGAAGTACCCAGACCCTACAAATGGCTCAGCCTGTAACATGGGATGGCTCCAAATACGGTGAGGCACCAACAGCTGAGAAGCGGTAATTCATGGAGTACTATTACAAGGCTGGCCGCATCAAATCTGGAACAAACCGGCAGTGTTCCTGTTCCCCAAGCCGAGCGTTTCCCGCGGTGAACATCTACCGTCCCCCGATTGGTCGGCGCTTGCATGTTCCCGTGGTTTGACTTTTGGGCGTCAATTGAGATGATTAACCGGTGATCGGTGGGAAGACTCTGATGCGTTTCGCAAAGTTTGCACCCTTGTGTGCCGCTTTGATGCTCGGCGTTGCCCAGAGCGCTGAAACGATCGTTGTGGGGAGCGTTTCGGCAAACGATGTTGAATTGCTCGACGGGCGCATCGATACATCCGACGCGCCCGGCGCGACCTTGTTTGTTTCAACAGCGGCTCTCCAAGTCGCGCTGGCCATCAATGGCAGCGTTGAGCTAGCGGCCACTGACTTTATTGCGTTTGAGGATGGCGTTGACGTTCAGCCGAATGCTGTTCTGACGGCGACGACGCAAGTCAGCGGCACCTCAGAAATCATGCTTGGCCAGGGCCAGGTTCTAGAAGGCGGCGGTCTGGAACTCACCTCCGACAGCATCATTGCGCTCGGTCTTTCTGTGATCGGAGGACGAGCAGAGCTGACCGTCAATGACAGTTTGTTCATCGCAAAAACCCCCGAAACAACCTCGATCACCGTGGATGATGGTCAGCTCGTGATCGATAGCAACAACACCGTGGATGTATTCGTC
Organism: Pseudomonadota bacterium; assembly: GCA_039033795.1. Classification (GTDB taxonomy): domain Bacteria; phylum Pseudomonadota; class Alphaproteobacteria; order Caulobacterales; family Parvularculaceae; genus Parvularcula. The sequence continues at coordinate 4,677 of JBCCBY010000038.1, forward strand.
CCGGTTACCGTCAAAAACGGCTCTATTCAGATCGAATCCCGTTTCCTTGACTTATCCCCAGAGCTGAATGTTCAAGACAGCGAGCTTCTTTTGAGTGCCAACGCGATGACCCTACCACAATCTGTCCGAACAGAGATCTCGATGATGGGCAGGGATCAAGATGATCCGTTTGCGACGCTTCGTTATCAGAGTCTCAGTTTCCGATCGGATACATCAGATCCGCAGTGGACCATTGCTCTCTTGGACGAGATCAGACCAACTGGTGCGTACAGTTATGATCTCATCAGCTTTGAGTATCTCGGGTTTTTTGACAGTGGTACCGACTTTGACACCCCTTCTCTGTCGATGTTTGTTCTTGAGAATGCCCTTGATGGAGAGGCGCTTGTTGGACGTCTGAGTGCGGAGGGAGATCGTTTTATCATCTCTCTGGTCGGTGGTGAGGCCATTCCCCTGCCAGCGGCTGGTTGGCTGTTTGCCGCTATGCTTGGGGCGGGCGGATTGCTCCGGCTGGTGCCCACCAAGGGTCGAACCTGCGCTGTGCGGTGACCTGATACATCAACAGCCCACGGCTTAAAAAAGAGCGTTCGAGACACGCGGCCACCGATTGATCAGCACCGGTCGCCGACCGCCGATGGCGCGTATGCCGCGATGGTGCAACGATGTGACAGCCACACCGAGGGATCGAGGGGCGTGGCTGTCAGCGTTGAACAGGTCTGCAGATGACCTTGCCCATGCGTTTAGGCAGGCGGCTTTAGGGAAGTCTTCACACTTGCGGCAAGATTAGGGCGCAAGACGCAAGTCTTCACCAACCTTAACGCCCCCCAACCGGCTTGGGGCAGAAAAAGATGGCCCTTTTTGTTCGTCGGTTAACGGCGGGGCGGCCTCGCTCCGCCAAAATCAATGCCGAACAAATGTTCGAGGCTGGTGCGCGGTAGTCCCTCTTTGATGGGGTCGTGCGCTGTCACGTTCACCGCCTTTAAGATGACGCGCTCCACCTCAAGGTTCCCGTCCTCTGCTTGGGTGACATCGAAATCGAGCACATTGATGCCGCAGAGGTCCTGTTCGAAGTGCCCCAGCGCGCCGAGCCCGCCGCCCGTCAAATGGGCCAGAAGAATTCGGTTCACGCCCTCATGGGCCACCAAAATGGCTCTTTTCCAGCCGTGTTCGTGGATCAGCGTGTGCAGGGCTTTGACAATCCGGGCCTCGGCATCGGAAAAGCGTTCGCCGTCTGGAAGGAAGGTGGCGCCCTCTTCCGCGGCGGCATCAAAGCTAAAAGCAAGACGGGCCGCGAGTTCCGTCTGTGTCTGAACAACGACGTGGCCACCGCGCAGCTCTTCAAAGCCGCTGATCGGGACAGGGTCCCTTCCCATCCCCTCCCGGTTGGCCTCGAGAACGAGGCCAAGGGTTTCGCGGGTGCGCGGGAGTCCCGAATGAAAAGCGGCGTCAAAGCTGATGCTGGCAAGGGCCCGTCCCGCCGAGCGGGCTTGCTCCTGTCCCTCATCGGTCAGCGGAACTTGGCTAAAGTCTTCCACGGCCACGTCAAAATAGTTCACGTGACCGTGGCGCATAAGATAAAGTCGGCGTCGGCCGGTACGATCCTTGCTCATCATGGACCTTAGAATGGGCTTGAAAGCGTTGATTCTCCACACGTGGCGATTGCCCCGCGTCAGGGAGTTCTTTACGCTGGAACGAAGTTCGGGGATGCGCAAGGGTAAGAGAGAGTGTCTTGCCCATGCGCATGGGTGTTCCTTAGGAGAAGTCTTACGGTGCGGGGCCGCGATGTTTTAGCCATTTGCTTGCTTGGGCTCGCCGCGGCGTATGCGGGGAGCTTTTACGGGCTGACTCGCTTCAACCCCGAGGCGGCGTGGAGCCGGTTCGAGCTTTTGAATGCCGTGGGCTATGAGAAACGCGCCGTCGATCACGGAGATCAAGCGCTTGATCTCTGGGCAGCAGAGGGCGTGGAAGAGAGCTTTTTGCATCCGCGCCGGCTGGCGCTCGCTGATGCGCATTTTCGGGGCGGTGAGCGGGTCCAGGCTCTTCGTCACTACCGCACCTCGCTTCAATCGGCTGAGGCATCGGCGCTAAACGAGCAGCGACGGGTTGAGATCCGTCGGCGCATGGCGACCATGTTCCTTTTAGAAGGACAGGCCCAACCAGCCGCCATAATCGCCGCTTCGTTCCTCGAGCGCGCCGGTGACGCCGCTGTTCGAAATGCCCATGGCCATGATCACGACGACCATGACAGTGGCGCCAACCCCTACCCCCAAGACGCCCCCGATTTCATCACGATGGTCGATGAGATGCGCGAGGGTTTTACGGACGTGTTGCCCGCCGATGGCATGACAGCGCGCTACGACGGGGACAAAGACCAGCTGTTGCAATCCGCTGACGCCATGACGGATCTTGGCGGTTATTATGCACAGCAAGAAAGCGGTGATTACGCGGCGGCCGGATTGCTCGCGGCCGCTTATTCGATCCGCATGGCCCAATTGGGTCCTGACCATGCAGACACTGTCCAAGTGGCGCTGCTATTGGCCCCTGTCTATGAGCGGATTGACCGGGTCTCGGATGCAGAGAAGGTTTATGAGGAGGTGTTCCGGGCGCAAGAGCGTGTGCGCGGTGCGAACAATCCTGAGCTGAGCCTCTATATTCGTCTGCTCGCGGGCAATTACGAAAAGCAAAACAGGCTTACCGAGGCCGAGGCGCTGAACCGCCATATGCGACAACTGTTCCGCGATGCTTACGGCGCGCGCCGCTATGCAGCAAACCGCTCGCGCGATCGATTGTTCGATGTGGATCGGCCGGTCTCCATGACGTTCCGTCTGGATGGGGACTATATTCCTCCTGACCTCGTCCGCGCAGAGATCTATGATATTCCTCTTTCCAAACCACCGGGTGCGGAAGAGATGCAGATGCGAGAAGCCAAGATCGACGGAACGTCGATGCCTGAGGCCTTGGGCGCTTTGTTTGATGCCTGCGCGCAAGATGGCGAGCGTCTGTCCTTGCGTTCGGCCTATCGTAGCCACGGAACCCAGACCGTCCTTCATGAGATCAACCGTGCACGCGGCACAGTTGCTCATCCGGGTACATCAGAACACCAGCTGGGGCTTGCCGCTGATGTCGATGTGAACCGCCGATTTATGCGTGGTACGGACCGAAGTTATGCGTGTTTTGAGAAAAAGGCTTGGCAATACGGCTTTATTCTAAGCTTCCCCGTCGGCAACACCTATTTGCCGGGTGAGGACACGTTTGAGCCGTGGCATTGGCGTTTTGTTGGCCCGCAGACAGCGCTTCTTTATCGCGAGATCGGCCCTTGGGGGCGGCCGCAAGAGTTTCTCGCCGCTCTTCCTTGCTATGAAGAACGTGCACTGAGCGGCCTTTTTGTTGATCGTGAGCAAGGGGATGTTTGCCTTCAAGCGCTCGATGAGACCAACGGGACGCGTGACAGCTGATGGTGGAATTTGGCCATCGCTCGTCATTGACGATTCGCCTTTTGGGGCCTTCGTCAGAACGCGCGCGATGGCGCAAACCTCTGATTGCGGAGGGTTTCGTCATCCCGGTTGGCGGATCGACAAAGGTTTGCCTGGTCGACCTCGCCGGGAAGCGCCCAATTGATCTTGCGATTGAGGAAGCTCAAGCGCAGGCAGGCGTGACACCGCTCGTTGTTGTCATTGGTCTTGATGACCCCCTCCCTTGCCGTTCTCACCCGGGAATCGTTCTGGTTCGACGGGCAGAAAACAGTATTGATCCTGTGCCGCGTGCATTGCGTCAGGCGGTTCATCACCGGCTCTTGGCTGATGCAGCATCTGTTCGGTACCGTGCACTGAGTGGTCTTGGCTTACCCTTTCGCCGTGACGATGAATTTGATGACATCGCCACACCTTGTGCGTTGTTGGCAGAACCAGGACCGGCGATTTTGCCGATTCTGAACACGGTGGAGCCAAAGTCATTGGCGACCAGCTTGTCATCAAGCGGAACGTTACGCCTTTTAGAGGGCGGCCATACAAGTGGTTTGATGATTCATATCCAGGAAGAGCGCGAACATCGTCTGCCTGTTTTAAAACTCATCAGACGTCAGACGGATTTAGCCGGCCTTCCCGTTGCTGTCACACGCAATCAGTGGGATGACGAAGCGATGTCGTCGTGGCTGAGCGCTGGGGCAGACCTTATCGCACGCCCTGAAGAGGCACCTGAAGTCCTCGCATTCCTTAAAGGCCGCGCCAGCAGGTTCAAAACGGCGCGTCAATTGAAAGCCTCACTTGCTGGCTCGACGGTCAACGAGGCGGGTGAGCCAGCGCCTCTTTTTGGCGAATCCATTTTCCGCCGAATTTGCGAAGAGCATCATACCCAAGGGCACATTATTGCCTACGGAGCGATTGAACTCAGCGCCGAGACCACTGTGGGTGCTGAGGATTTTGCTGAAGCGGGTATTTATTTGGGCATGGCGCTCACACCTCTTGAGGCGTTCACGAGGCTGCGTGACAACCTCTATGTTGTCGCGATGCCGGGGGCGGACGCTTTCTATGCGCGCCGCGTGATGCGCGCGATGCAGACACTCATCGAAGACCTCAAGTTTGGCGATGAGCCTGCACCCCTCATGATGTCCGCGCGGCATGCGAGTTTCGCCGCGGTCAACGAACCGCCGGGTGAGGCGATCACGCAAATGATGGAAGACCTGCGCAATCGTTCGAACACATCGCTTTTTGCTTAAGCGGCCGCCTCTTTCTCCTCAGCGATTTCCACCAACACATTCAGCACCCGTTTGCACCCCTTAAGCCGGGCTTTTTCGTCGGGCCACGCTTGTTTGAAGACAAGTTTTTGGTCCGGCCGCAACTTCATATCATAGGGTGTTTCAGAAAGGTAACGCACCAGACCCATAGGGTTGGGAAACTGATCACGAAAGGTGATGACAGCACCTTTGGGCCCGGCATCGATCTTGGCCACCAATGCCCGTCGGCAGAGTGTCTTGATCCCGACAATTTGGAGCAGGGCCTCCACCTCTCTCGGCATTGGACCAAATCGGTCGATCAATTCCGCAGCAAACGCTTCGATGTCTTGATCATCCCTTGCGTCAGAGAGCCGCCGATAGAGAGACATGCGCACATCAAGATCGGCGACATAAACATCGGGAATAAGAACCGCCGTCCCGATATTAATTGACGGAGACCAAGCTTCGCCTGCTGACGTTTCACCATCTTTCATTTCGGCGACAGCCTCTTCCAACATATGCTGATAGAGCTCGACACCCACCTCTTTCACTGTCCCAGACTGTTCTTCACCCAGAAGGTTTCCGGCACCGCGGATGTCGAGATCGTGGCTGGCCAGCGTGAAGCCCGCCCCCAACGTATCAAGAGACTGGAGCACCTTAAGCCGACGCTGGGCGCCATCGGTCATTTTCTTCCGCGGACTGGTCGTCAGATAGGCATAGGCCCGCTGTTTGGAGCGTCCCACCCTCCCCCGTATCTGATAGAGCTGTGCCAGGCCAAACATATCAGAACGGTGCACGATCAAGGTGTTCGCTGTTGGCACATCGATCCCGCTTTCAACAATGGTTGTCGCCAGCAGCACATCGAACTTTCCTTCATAGAACGCCGTCATGATGTCTTCGAGTTCCCCCGCGGGCATTTGTCCGTGGGCTATCCGAAATTTGACCTCTGGCACCTGTGTGCGCATAAACTCAGCAACACCCTCAAGGTCAGAGACCCTCGGGCACACATAAAAGCTCTGCCCACCCCTATAATGTTCGCGGAGCAAGGTCTCTCGCGCAACCACACCGTCAAAAGGCCCGATCGTGGTGCGGACCGCCAGCCGATCAACAGGCGGTGTGGCGATCAAAGACAGATCGCGAATGCCCGACATAGAGAGTTGAAGGGTTCGAGGGATCGGTGTGGCCGTCAGTGTCAGGACATGGGTGTCACCGCGGTATTCCTTGAGCCGCTCCTTGTGTTTCACGCCAAAGTGCTGTTCCTCGTCGATGATCAACAGACCAAGATCGCGAAAGCCAACTTGCTTGGAAAGCAAGGCGTGGGTTCCAATCACGACATCGATGGCGCCTTCCTTTAAGCCTTTTCGCGTTGCTGTGGCCTCTTTTGCCGTCACAAAGCGCGACAACTGGCGAACATTCAGGGGAAAGCCAGCGAAACGTTCTTTGAATGCTTTGGCGTGTTGGCGGGCCAGCAGCGTGGTTGGGCAAATGAGGGCCACCTGCCGACCATTCATCGCCGCAACAAACGCCGCCCGCATTGCAACCTCGGTTTTACCAAAGCCAACATCCCCGCAAATCAGGCGATCCATCGGTTTACCAGAAACCAGATCACTGACCACATCATCGATGGCATTCAGCTGATCCTCGGTCTCCGCATACGGAAAGCGGGTACAAAACTCATCATAAGCCCCCTCGGGCGGTGTCAGAATGTCTGCTTTTTTGGCCAGTCGTTTTGCAGCAATGGCAATCAACTGCTCCGCCATCATCCTGATGCGTTCGCGCATCTTTGCCTTGCGGGCTCCCCAATTGGCGCCGCCCAGTTTATCCAGTGGATGGTTGGGGTCGTCCGAGCCAAAACGAGAAAGGAGCTCAATATTTTCAACGGGCAGGAACATCTTTCCGCCGTGGTAAACGAGCTTGAGACAGTCGTGCGGCGCGCCTTGGATCTCGATCGTCTCGAGCCCCTCATAGCGACCGACACCCTGCGCCACATGAACGATCAGATCACCCACCGAAAGGGAGCTCGCCTCGGTGAGGAAATTCTCCGCACGCTTGGTTTTGGATCGCCGGACCAAACGATCGCCAAGGATGTCTTGCTCGGCAAGGATCAAGAGGTCTTCGGTCTCGAACCCGTGTTCGAGGCCAAGCACAACGACCGGAACAGAGCTGCTCTCTTCCTTAAAGTCACTCCATGACTTAAGGGTAAGAAGTCCTTGCACATCGTGATCGGCCAGAACCGTTTTCAACCGATCGGCAGATCCTTCAGTCCACCCCGCAACCACAACGCGCTTTTGTTGATGAGACCTTGCGATATGGTCCGCAACCGCATTGAAAACGTTCTGGTTGCCCGACCGTTCAGCTGCAAAGGTGCGACCTTGCTTTGCGCCAAAATCAAACGCTCTTTCGGAGCCTTGGGGAGAAAAGGGTGTCAGTGGTCGGAGCGCGACGTCCTGCAGCCGCTCCTTCCATTCCTGACGATCGAGGTAGAGGTCATTGGGCTTCATCGGCCTATAGGGAACCGTGTCGAGGCTCGCATGCTCTCCCGTTCGCAAATCCTCGGCGCGCGCCTCGTGGTACTCATCGATCTGCGCAAAGCGTTCTTCAACGGCATCGGCGCCCAAATGGTCGAGAAAGACGAGGCCATCACCTATATAATCAAACAGTGTACCGAGTTGATCGTAATAGAGCGGAAGCCAGTGCTCCATCCCCGCCTGTCGCCGACCCTCACTCACGGCGGCATAAACAGGATCATCGCCAGGCGTTCCAAAGCGCTCCAAATAGCCCTGCCGAAATCGCTTGATGGTTTCTTCGGTCAGCAAGACCTCCGATGCGGCGGTCAAGTTGATGGAGCGCCGCTGGTGCGTGGTCATTTGGCTCACCGGATCGAACGCGCGTATGGATTCGAGGCTGTCACCGAAAAAATCGAGGCGAAGCGGTTCATCAGTTCCGGGAGGGAACAGATCAAGAAGACCGCCTCTTACGGCAAACTCACCGGGCTCCCTCACGGTCGATGACCGAGAATAGCCGTTAGCGATGAGATAGGCGGTGAGATCATCCATTTCGAGGACGGCGCCGGGTTTGGCTTGGAAGCTTGCCGATGTGATGAGATCTTGCGGTAAGGTCCGTTGGGTGGCTGCCGCAACAGACGTCACCACCACAAGCGGCATGCCTGCTTTTGCCGTACTCAGCGTCGCAAGGGCATTGAGCCTCGCGGCCACCACATCCGTTCCTGGTGACATACGGTCATAGGGTAAGCAATCCCAAGCGGGATACCGAACGATTGGGATTTGCGGTGCAAAGAAGGTCAAGGTGCTGACCATAGCAGCAGCTCTGCTTGCATCACGCGTGATCACGGTGGTGATGCCCTCCTGACGCGATGCAGCTTCTGCCACGGCAAGCGCGTCGGCGCCTTCAGGGGCACCATGGACGGTCAGATGACCCTTAGGACGCCAGGCTTCGTCTTTGCCAATAACAGGGGTGACAGACTGCAGAGCCAAAGCGGATTCTCCCACGACAAAGCGCACGGGAGCCTTTGCCGCCGCGCGCGAGGGCGTGAGCTAGCGGTTTCGATCAACCAGGGCAACGCGTCAGAGGCGCCTGAATTCTCCTTGTCCGAGGCGGAGTTGGCTATCGGTATGAACGAGCACACGCATCTCGAGTTCGCGGCCTTTGGTGGCGTTGTAGCCCTTGACCAACGCAAGCTCGCGCAGTTTTTGGCCACCCGCCGCCTCAGCGAACGCATCGGCCTCTCGTCGGTCGACAATCACCACCCCGCAGGACGGATGGTCGCGAAGAAAAGCTGCCGCTCCTTCTGCATCGGTGAGGAGCGTCTCCGTGCCGAGATAGAAGACATTGGACGGTTCGCGGTAACCAGCCGTCGCAAAGTGAAGATCCGTACAGCCCTCAATTTGCGAGGCTACTTTGGCGATCGTTTGCGATGGCCACATCGCCTGGAGCTGCGGAACCGCGCCGCCAATCGTCACGGTGTAATAAGCGAGGGGCGCGAGGGCGGCCATCGCCACCTTGGTGATCGTTGGCCGGTGAAAGGCCCAGATGCCAACCACCAAGGACACGACGCCCATGATGCTGGTCACGATATGCGCCGGCGTCACCATCTCACTTTCAATCTCGGCAAGGACGATGGCGAGGTAGGGAAGGCCCGCCAAGGCCAGGGTCACAATCCCAAAGAGGCAGAGTGCCGCAAGATGCCCTCGCCTCACCCTTTTATGCTGCAAAAGGTCCCTTGCGTCCCTGACCCCGATGGCTGCGAGGATCGCCAATGCCGGATAAGCGGGCAACACATAGTGAGGCAGCTTGGTGGCGACGAGCTCGAAGATGATCCAGGTGGGAAGGAGCCAGGAAAGAAGAAAGGCCATGGCGGGCTCGTGACGCCGCGTCCACGCGACCACCCCGGCCAGAACAAGAAGCGCCGTACCCGGCCAAAAGGCAAGCGGCAGCACAGCGGTGTGGTATCCCGGTGGGCCGCCATGGGCATCATCGCCTTCTGCAACCTTGCCAAGAAGCGCATGTCCCACCGACTCTTTGATAAACTCGCCTTCGCTTTGGATCGTGATCAATGCGACCCAGGTGAGGCCCACCACGGCGAAGACGATGAGACCGATGATCGGGCGCAGACGGCGCAGCGCCCGCCAGTCCCGGGTCAGCCCAACATACCCCGCAATGGTCGCAGCAGAGATCATCGTGATGATTGGTCCTTTGATGAGCACCGCCAGCCCGCCACCGAACCAAAACAAAAAGGGCCAAGGCCGAAAGCTTTGCGGCGGCGTCCCCTTCGGCTGCACAAGGATCATAAAAAGACCGAGCTGGGCGAGCGTTCCGCTGGCAAGCAGCATGGCATCGGTCTTGGCGATCCTGCCCTCCACACCGGCAAGCAACGAAAACCCCAAAAGGCCTCCAGCGAGTGCGCCGGCCGGGCCACCTGCAATACGGGCTCCGATCCAGCCTGTTAGGAAACTGGCGATGAGAATTCCCAAGAAACTCGGTAGACGGTAGGCACCAATCGGCGCGTCGGGACCCCCAAAGGGCTGGGTGGTGACGACCTGCATCCAGTAAATGCCCGCGGGCTTCACATAACGCGGCTGGTCTTGAAACCGGATATCAATGTAGTCGCCCGTCTCCATCATCTGGGTGGCGGCTTGGCTGTAGCGGGCCTCATCCCGGTCGGTCACCGGCATCGACCACTGCCCAGCAAAAAGCGCCAAGCCGACCAGCCACAGCATCAACAAGGCCTGGGGTCGCGGGAGGCTTCCGGCAGGTTTGTAGGCTGACCCGAGCGGCGTCGACGCGTTCAACGGGTGTCCTCCGGCCTCAATAGAAGATCAGGAGACGGAACATGGGTGCGGCGCATGAGCCACACAACGCCTGTGAGGTCAAAAAGACCGGCCAATGCCCGCCCTATGTTGGAATACTTTGACACGCCAGCTTGCCGCGGTCTGTTGGTGACCGGAACATATGTCGCATCGAAGCCAAAATGCTTGATCCAGGCCGGCATATACCGATGGAGCGCATCGAAGAATGGCATGGCCAAAAAGAGATCACGGGGCACGACCTTGAGACCACATGCGGTATCGGGGCAATCGTCTTTGAGAAGCCGTTTGCGTAAACCATTGGCCAATCTCGACGCTGTCTTTCGGCTGGAGCCATCGGTTCGATTTTGCCGGACACCACCAACCAACCCGATACGGTCGACCGTCCCCAAATCAATTTCTTGCGCCATGCGAAGAAGATCCGCAGGATCATCTTGGCCATCGCCATCCATGGTCCCAATCCAGATCGATGTCGCAGCAAGCGCCCCGGTGCGAAGGGCTGCACTTTTCCCGGCGCGGTTGGGATGACGAACAACGGTCAGCCGGTCGGATTGGCTTTGAACACCAGCGGCGTCGGCGGTCCCATCATCCGAGCCGTCATCAACGAGGATGACATGCGCACCCAGATCCTCGGTCTTCTCAAGAACCTCAGCGATGACCGCGCCAATGGTCTCGGCCTCGTTGAAACAAGGGATAATGATCGAAAAGGTCGCCCCGGCCATAGATCTCGCATCTCTTTGGTTTTCTGGGCGGTTAGTCGGATCTGGCGCGCGACGCAATTGGGCCGATTCCATTGACGGATGAGATGACAGGCGAACCTTATTTCAGGGCCTTCGTGACCCTTGACGAGGCCGTGCTTGGATCAACCAATTTGAGTGTTCCCATTCAGGCAGGTTTCACAA
>JBCCBY010000039.1:0-15340 GCA_039033795.1 Pseudomonadota bacterium
ATCATCGCGGATATCGATGCGGGCTTTGGTAATGCAGAGGCGACTTATCTGCTTGCCAAAAAAATGATCGAAGCCGGTGCCTGTGCTCTGCAGATCGAAAACCAAGTGTCAGACGAAAAACAGTGTGGCCACCAGGACGGAAAGGTCACCGTCCCGCATGAGGACTTTTTGGCCAAAGTCCGCGCTTGCCGTTACGCCTTCCTCGAAATGGGTGTGGAAGACGGCATTGTCGTAACACGGACGGACTCCTTAGGCGCAGGCCTGACCAAACAAATTGCCTTCTCAAGCGAGCCAGGTGATCTTGGTGATCAGTACAATGCCTTCATCGATTGTGACGAAGTGACTGCAGATCAGCTTGATCCGTCGGATGTGGTTATCAAACGTGATGGCAAGCTGATGCGGCCTAAACGCCTGCCATCGAACCTGTTCCAGTTTAAGCCTGGGACGGGCGCTGATCGCTGTGTGCTTGACTGCATCACATCGCTACAGAACGGCGCTGACCTTCTTTGGATCGAAACGGAAAAGCCGCATGTCGAGCAAATTGCATCCATGGTGGATCGCGTTCGCGAGGTTATTCCAAATGCAAAGCTGGTCTACAACAACTCACCCTCGTTCAACTGGACACTGAATTTCCGCCAACAGATTTTTGATGCCTGGAGCGAGGCTGGTAAGGACGTGTCGGCTTATAAGCGCGATGAGTTGATGGCGGTCAGCTACGACGAGACTGATCTTGCGAAAGAAGCTGATGAAAAGATCCGTACCTTCCAGCGTGATGGTTCCAAACGTGCGGGTATCTTCCACCACCTCATCACCTTGCCAACCTACCACACCGCAGCACTGTCCACAGACAATCTTGCGAAGCGGTATTTTGGCGATGAGGCCATGCTTGGCTATGTCAAGAACGTCCAGCGCGAAGAGATCCGTCAAAAGATTGCCTGCGTGAAACACCAGAATATGGCTGGCTCTGACATGGGTGACGACCACAAAGAGTATTTTGCGGGTGACGCGGCGCTCAAAGCAGGCGGCAAAGACAACACGATGAACCAGTTCTCGTAAGTCTTTGGACGCCAAGTCTTCATAACCATCCGTTGAGGGATGACATAAGAAGGGCCCGCCAGAACGTTGGCGGGCCCTTTTCTTGTCTCGTCTCAAGCCGCAGCACAATGGCCGATTTCACGACCCTTTGAGCTGACGCCGGACAGCGTTGGGTGTCTCTCCCGTCCACGATTTAAAAGCCCTGGAGAAACTACGAATATCCGCAAACCCCAATTCGGCCGCGATGGTGATCATCGAGGTGTCAGAACCAAGCATATCCATGGCCCTCGCCGATAGAACCCGCGTCCGCAACGCACGAAAACTCGTGCCTTCGTCGGACAGCCGCCGACGCAAAGTCGCCACCGACATCCCCAATAGAGCGGCCACGCTGGGCTGATCAGCGGTGCCGCGGCCAATCAATCGCTCAACGCCCGCACTTGTCGGTCGCTCCTCTCTCAATGGCTCGCGCGGCGCTGTATGGCGCGGCGGCGGAGCCTGAAACGGCGCCATCGCAGGAACTTGAAAGGTGACGGTGTTGCGGTCCTCAGAGCGGTGACTGACCAAGCGACTATCTCCCCTTTGGCCTAGAGAACATAGGGCGGGATGATGCATGAGGCGCGAACCCAAGGCAGTGTAAAGCACTGCTTTATGCACTTGCACTTTCGTGCGTCTTGGTGGTGGCAACGCGGGACTGCATGGTCAGATGGCGTTCAGCCAGCCCCGACGAGACAGGCCGTGAGACCGCGCTGACAGCAAAAATGGCAGCTGTTGCAAGGGCAAAGCCAGGAATTATCGCCGCAAGCCCTGCGCGGATTTCGCCAAGAAAGGCATTCGGCGCGTAAACCCAGACCAGGACAACGACCGCCCCCGTCAACATGCCCGCGAGCGCACCGTCGCGTGTCATGCGGCTTGAAAACAGACTGAACAGGATCACAGGGCCAAACGCTGAACCAAATCCAAACCAGGCATTCGACACAAGGCTCAGAATGTTGCTCGACCGATCAAAGGCCAAGGCAATGGCCACAAGCGACACAGCCACAACCGAGAGGCGCCCCACGAGCACCAGTTCTCGATCGGTCGCGGATCTTTTGACGAAAACCCGGAAGATATCCTCCGTGAGGGAACTGGATGACACCAAGAGCTGGCTTGAAATGGTCGACATAATGGCCGCCAAAATTGCGGCTAGAAGAAAACCAGCAACCAGTGGATGAAACAGGACCTGACTCAGCAGGATAAAAATCGTCTCTGGATCAAAGGCATCAACACCGCCGCCCGCGGTCTCGTTCAGGGCACCCGCTAAACCACCGGCATCTGACGCGATATAGGCTCGGCCCGCTAACCCGGTCAAAACAGCACCCAAGACGGTGATCACCATCCAAGTCATTCCTATGTGCCGTGCGGTCGATATGTCCTTCACTGACCTGATGGCCATGAAACGCACAATGATGTGGGGCTGCCCGAAGTAACCAAGGCCCCACGCAAGGAGCGAGATAAGCCCCAGCGCCGATAGCGCACGTGCCCCACCATCCGACGTTGCCTCCTGAAACACGCTCAAAAGCGCTGGGTTTGTGTCGTTGAGCAGCGCACCCGCACCGCCAAAACCACCAAGCATCCCTATCGTCACGATCGGTACAGTGACCAACGCCACAAACATGATGCAGCCTTGCACAAAATCCGTGAGCGAAACAGCCAAGAAACCGCCGAACACGGTATAGGCAATCACAACGCCCACGGTCAAAAACAGCCCGACCCGATAGTCTAAACCAAAAGAGGCTTCGAACAGCTTTCCTCCTGCCACCACGCCGGAGGACGTGTAGACGGTAAAGAAAACGATGATGACAACCGCAGACAAAAGACGCAGCGCTCGGCTTGTGTCGCCAAAACGCTTTTCGAGGTAATCGGGAATCGTGATCGCATCATCTGCAAGCTCCGTATAGACTCGAAGCCGTGGCGCGACGAGCAGATAGTTGAAGAAAGCCCCAACAATAAGGCCAACGGCAATCCATGCACTTGAGATCCCCGCGACATAGACCGCACCGGGTAGGCCTAAAAGAATCCAACCCGACATGTCGGATGCACCTGCTGAGAGTGCGCCCACCGCAGGCCCGAGCTGCCTTCCACCAAGAAGATAAGCTGCGCTGTCTGCCGTTGATTTCCGATAGGCATAAAGACCAATCCCCAGCATAAGGATGAAATAGGCACCAAGAGAGACAAGGGCAGGTGTGTTCATCAGTGGCTACAATCCTAAGGTCTGATTTGACCAGTTCCGTGCACGACATATTTGTAGGTGCAGAGTTGCTCCAACCCGACCGGCCCACGGGCATGCATTCGACCTGTCGCAATGCCAATCTCAGCACCCATGCCAAACTCACCGCCATCGGCAAATTGGGTCGAGGCATTGTGCATGACAATCGCGCTATCAACCTCTCGCAAGAAACGATCAGCAGCGTCTTGGTCCTCGGTGATGATGGCATCTGTGTGATTTGATGAATAGCGCGCGATATGTGCGATGGCCTCGTCCAGACCTGTGACCACTTTGACGGAAATAATCCTATCAAGATATTCTTGGCCCCAATCGTCATCGGTTGCTGCTAAAACACGCGCATCGGTCGCTTGGGCTTCCTCGTCACCGCGGATCTCGCAGCCTTCGAGCGCGGTTACGATGCTGGTCAACATCCGCAAGGCTGAACGGTCGATGACCACGCTCTCCGCCGCTCCGCACACACCCAACCGACGAAGTTTAGCATTTTTGATAATGGAGGATGCTTTTTCGGGACTTGCTGCTCCGTGTACATAGGAATGACAATTGCCATCGAGGTGCAAGAGTGTTGGTACACGAGCCTGATCACGAACCAGACCAACAAGGCCCTTGCCGCCTCGAGGGATTACAAGATCAACGAGACCCACAGCACGGAGCAATTCAGCCACAGCGGCACGGTCGTTGGTCGGCACTTTCTGAATGGCCGCCTCCGGCAGACCCGCGGTCTTTAAGCCCTCCGCCATACACGAGACGATGACCTCCGTGGACCGTGTACTTTCCGAACCTCCACGCAAGATTACGGCGTTCCCAGATTTTATGCAGAGCCCGCCAGCATCAGCGCCCACATTGGGGCGCGATTCATAAACCATACCGATCACGCCGATCGGAACCGCCAACCGATCGATCACCAAGCCGTTGGGCGGTTCCACCGTGTCAAGAACACGGCCGACGGGATCGGGGAGCTTGACCATATCCTCAAGCGCCCGCGCCATGGCTTCGATGCGCTGTTGGTTCAATGTCAAACGATCGACAAACGCGTCGGTCTTACCCGCCGCCTCGACGCCAGCGACATCCGCCGCGTTGGCAGCGATAAGCTCGTCGCGCCGGGACAACAGCGCTGCCGCCGCCGCACCGAGTGCATCATCCTTCGATGCCGATGTGGCCGCCGCAAGGCCTCGCGCCGCATCGCGGGCCCTGAGGCACAGTGTTTCGATGTCCGCGCGCACGCCATCATCGACGGTATCGAGCATGTGGTTTGTCCTTCATTGCCAGCGTGTGATCGAACGTCGATCACGCCGCGCGAAGGTCCTTAGCGGGTGAGTGCCTCTTTGACGACCGCTGCAACAGTGGTGAGTGTGAACGGCTTTTGGAGGTACCGGGCACCCTCGATCGTGTTGAGTTTATCGCGCATCGCCGCCTCGGCATAACCGGACATGAAGACCACTTGAGCACCGCGGAGTTTCTCGCCCGCCTCTTCGATCAAGGTCGGGCCATCCATCTCTGGCATCATGATATCGGTCAAGACCAAGTCGAAACGCTCCTTGTCCTCTTCCAAAATCTCCAATGCCTCATCACCATCAGAGGCTTCAACAATCTCATAACCGCACATGGTAAGCGCACGAACGACAATGCTCCGTACACCATCTTCATCTTCAACGACCAGGATCCGCCCTTTGCCAGTCGGGTCCGCTGCCTCATCGTTTTTAACCGTGTTGACAACGTTCCGCTCAGCCGCTGCGTCGGCTTCTTCTTGGCTCACCGCTGGTAAGAATATCCGGAACGTGGCGCCTTCTTCGGGGCGGTTATAGAGGAATATCCGTCCACCCATTTGGGCGATCGCTCCGGATACAGTGGATAAGCCGAGCCCCGTTCCTTGGCCTTCACCCTTGGTCGTGTAGAACGGCTCAAAGATGTGATCGGCGTGTTCGGAGGGAACACCGCCGCCAGTATCCGCCACCTCAACCAACACATGGTCAACTTCCTCAAGCACCTCATAGCCATAGTCAGCGATTTCGTCCGCTGAAATATGTTTGGTCTCGATGCGGAGGGAACCGCCACCGGGCATCGCATCGCGAGCATTCACGGCAAGGTTCATAACAGCGAGGTGGATTTGACCTTTATCAGCCTTCACCTGCGGTATGCTGCGCCCATGGACGACATCGAGGGAGACTTTTTCTGATACATAGCGCTTAAGAGCCGGGGTGAAGTCGTTCAGAAGCTCCGTGAGCGAACAAACCTCTGGTTTGAGTGTTTGTTTCCGAGAAAAGGCCAAAAGGTTCCGCGTTAGGTTTTGTGCGCGCTGTGCCGTCTCGTAAATCATCGCAAGGTCGCGGTAGGATGGATCGCCCACCGGGTGGTTGCGCATCAGAAGTTCGGTTGAGCCCATCACGACCACAAGAAGATTGTTGAAGTCATGCGCGACAGAGCCAGCGATTTGGCCGATCTGTTGGAGCTTTTGTCCCTGGACACTGTCTTCTTCCATGCGCCGCTGATAGGTAATATCCACCGCATAAAGAACAGTTTGGCGAGGGCCATAGGCGCCGCGTCGACGACGCACAGGACGGGCGTAGACCCTAAATATATGCGCCTGAGCGCCCTCGCCCACACGAATTTCAATTGGTTTGGTGAGCGGTTTTTGGCTCTGCCTCGCCCGCATAGCAGCCGAGAGTTCATTGATCGCCGTGGCGCTCAAGACCGTTGAGAACCGCGCGCCCTCCGATGCTTCAGGGAAATAAGAGCCAAACAGATTGTTCGCATAGGTGATACGGCCATCGGTCGACGGGTCTCCTTCTAACACCGCGACGCCAAAGGGCGCTTCGGTCAGGTCGGCCCCCGCCTGCACACCTGTGGCATCAGACGTTTGCGCACCTTTTTCCGTCACTTCAACACAGACGAAACCTTCACCGGGGCCGCCCTTGGTGAACGGCGTCAGGATCACATCCCGCGACGTCCCCGGACGATCGGGTGATCGATCGCGGATACGTGCTTCGTACTCTTCTGCATCGGGCTCCCATAGGTGAGAGACGATGGGTTTAACCTCGCCCATGATCACATCGCCAAGGGCAAGCGTGTGGCCAGGCTTCGTTCCAAAAAGCTCTGCCGCTTTGACGTTCATCCACGCGATCGCACCAGACCGCTCAAGGGCCACCACGGCCCTTGGAAGATTGAAATAAGCAGATTTCAGCGAATCCTGGCGACGGTCGACGGGCATCTCATGCAGGCGCCAAGCCGCGTAGACTTCTCCATCACCAGCGGGGCGCATCGGACGCACAAAGACGTTAAAGCGCCGAAGCGGAAGTTCACCTTGCGCTGCTTGCGCTGCTGAGCCCATCGTCTGGGTCAGGACTTCTTCTGCAGCTGCGCCGCTGCGGCAGGCTTTTGCCAACCGGAACATCTTGGAACTTTCCGTCCCCGACTGCCCAAAGAGACGGTCGATCCGCGGCGGCAAGCCGGTCGATCCTTTGATCCCGGCCTCTTCAGCGACCCGAAGATAAGCGTCATTGGCATAGACCACGACGCCATCTGGAGTGGTCACCAGCCGCGCGTCAGCATCGGCATCAATGATCGCCTCAGCCAACCCCAAGGTGTTGAGGATTTCACTTCCCGCAAGCACAGCGGCGTTGGCCTTATTCTTCCGTAGCCGTTTCCAGAGGAAACTGGTCAGCAAAATCGGCGAATAGGCCTTCGCCGCACCCGCCAAGATCAGTATGGTGCCGAACGTCAGAAGGCCACCACCAAAAAGCGACGCAACGATAACATCAACACCACCCGCCCATGCACCGTACACCAAGGATGCGATAACCATGGCCATGGAAAGCCACATCGCAAGCGGGGTGATCACCTCGGCGATCTTTTGAAACCGTGCAGTCTCTGGCGTCCGCGTCGAGACAAGCCGCGGCGGAGCAACGAACGACATGCCTGTCCCGCCGCCCGACCCAAAGGCCGTCATTGGCGGTTCCTTGTCGTCGAGATCATCGTCGCCATCTGTGTCCTTGCGGCTTTCCAAGGGAATGTCCGCAAGAAGACGTTTTAGAAAAGGATCTTGGTCATCGATCTCAGCTGCTGGCGGCGTCTCGTCCGGCGCCCATGCATTGGGATCGTCCGAGGCATCATCAGACGCGGCATCGTCAGGAGCGGTATCGTCAAACGCGGATGGGTCACCTGATGTCGTCTTGCCAAAAAAGCGGCGTTTCGGTTTTCCGGGCTTCTTTTTCTTCCCTGCTGCTTTGGCGTTTTTGTTCCGCTTGGTCTTCCCTTGCGTGATGGTCGGCTCTGGGGGCGTGTCATCGGCCGGTGCTTCGGCTTCCTCTATCGCATCATCCTCTGCCCACAGATCTTCAGCTTCCGTCGCGGGCGTCGCGGCCTGGACCTCGGCAAGAGCTTTGGCAAAAGGCGAGAGTTCTACATCCTCAACCGCCGCGCCGTCATCGGCACCAGTGGGCTGGATCACCTCTTCACGGTCAACCGGCTTGTCTTGATCAGCGATGGGTGTGCTTCGTTCGGCCTTCGGATCAGTTTCTGGTTCTGGTTCTGGCTTAGGTTCTGGATCCACCACCTCTTTGCTGACCGGCTGGGTTTGGGCCGCGCCAGACACCATGGCCTCGCGCGCCTCAATCAGCTTTTGCATATCAGCTGGCTCGGCCAGGTCGCTGTCGTCGCTTTCGGATTGATTGCCCCGGGCCTTTAGCACGCGGTCAGCAAGGCGTTTCGCAAGATCAGCAGCGGCCTGATGATCTTTGGTCGAAAGTTGGCTTTCGCTATCGCCTTTGCCTTGTTGCAAAACATCTTGAAGGATCGCATCGAAATCGCGATCGGCTTCGGCCTCATCGGGCTCGGGTGCGAATTGCATCGCACTTTTAAGATCCTTGCCGTCACCCGCCTGGCCCTTTGGCTGCGGTCTCAATGTGGCTCGTCGCACTCCGCGAGGGAGTTTGATTGGTGAGCGGTTCGTGGCTTCTGCCATGATATCCTCGCTTTAGACCGGGAGTGACGCACTCATGAACATGGCTTCTGCCCGTCATCAGGCGCAGGGATGGTTTCTCCCGCAATCCTCACCTGTTCTGAGTCGCAGTCCAGCGTTACTCCTTGATTAAGATTCATTGCGAGATTCTTATGCTTTTAACTCACGTTAGGATCCCATGACTGAACCATCGATAAAGCTTGGGATGGCCTGGGGCTCAGGTGGCGCGCGCGGTTGGGCCCATGTGGGGGTTCTTCGTGCATTCGAAGAGCTTGGAATCGCGGTTGATATCGAGGCCGGCTGCTCAGCCGGAGCACTCGTTTCCGCCGCGCGGCATTTGGGGATCTGGGAAGAGTTTCTGGCGTGGGGACGCGAGATCGGACCGATTGGTGCCCTCAGCCAATTTGCCATTCGGCTGGGCGCAGGCGGTTTTATCAACCCCGCTCGCGCCATCGAGACATTCCGCTATGCCGACAAAAACATCGAGGATCTCACCCGGCCGTGGGGCGCGGTCGCCACTGATCTTGCCACGGGCAAAGAGCTTTGGCTGACGCAAGGCTCGGTGCTTGATGCGGCTCGCGCCTCCGCCTCGATCCCGATGGTTCTGCAGGCTGCCCCTGTCATGGTCGAGGGGGTGGAGCGTTGGCTGATCGATGGGGCCACGTCCAACCCAGTTCCGGTCAGCCTGGCCCAAGCGCTTGGCGCCGATCGTGTGATCGCGGTTGATCTCAACGCGTCGGCCGCCACCCTCACCCGGTTTGACCGGCCCGATACGCGCGAGATCACGGTGGTTGAACCGAAAAGCCAACCACCCAATGAGGGCCCTCTCCCCGACGCCGTGGTCAAACTTCTGCGCGAAACCCGCGATTATGTCGGTCGTGAGATTGCGATGGCCAAGGCCAAATCCCAGGCCAAGCCACATCTTTTTGAAACCGCTGCGGCAACCCTCGACATCGTGCAGATTCACCTGGCTCAGGCTCGGGCAAAGACCGACATCGCCGATGTCCGAATCACACCAGATTTAGCCGACCTTTCCCCAGCCGCTTTCCATCAACATGCCGAGATCGAACAGCGCGGATACCTTGCCGCGATGGCGGTGCGTGACCAATTGTTGGCCTTGCGCGAAGAACGAGATGCGGCGAGATCCACCTCTGCCGACCAACAAGGGGCGACGACATGAACCGTGTTTTGACAATCAGCAGCCTGGCGCTCGGCGCTGCGTTGATTGCAGCCTGTGCGGAGCCAGTCGCCGCCGATCCGGCGGTCGCCGTCATCGAGCAATCGCCGATTGATCAAGCGCGTTATCGTGTGACATTGAGCCAGTTTGACCACGATGAAACGCTCAATCGGCTTCTGCAGGCTCTTGATCGCCGGGATCTGACCGTCTTTGCCACCATCGATCATCAGGCTGGTGCAGCAGCGGTGGATCTTGAGCTGGCGCCAGCCACCGTGGTCATTTTTGGCGCGCCTCAAATCGGAACGGCGCTTATGCAAGCCGATCCTGTGATGGCCGCTGAACTGCCGCTTCGCGCTGCGGTCTTTGATGATCAGGATGGTGCGACCCACCTCGCCGTTACCTCGCCGGCCTCGATCGGCCGTTCGTTCCCAGCGGTTGCATCGGCTGAACAAGCGCGTCTGGAAGGCATTTCCCGTAACCTCAGCGCACTGAGTACCGAAGTCACGGGTAATGATGGTTAAACGCCGCAGGCGCCCGGTCATCAGATAAGGGAGTTGGACCGTGCAATCGGCTGATCGACGAAAGCTGTCTCCTTAGACATCGCATCGACGATAGGGCCCACAACAAGGCGGCCTCGACAAGGCCAAGGCTTACAAACGGTCGAGACCTGCCAAGAGCGATGACACTTCATCACGCGGAACAATCGTGTCGCTACGGAGAAACTCTGCAACAACGGCCTTGGAGACGTTTCTGATGCGCACATTGCGCTGTTCAGCGTCACCGTTTCGATCCAAATCCACATTCACTTCGTACCGCGTGGGAAACCGGTAGGGGTTCGGGCGCTGATGAATGCCCGCATACTGGCTAGCTGTCAGACCTTTGTGCAGAAGACACGTGCTAACCATGGTGACGCTGTCGTCAGGCTGATTGCGCGGCGCACGGCGGATCACGCGCGACTGCTCCTTCGCATAGGTGGAGTCCTTTGTCTCGTCGCAAGGCGGAACAGCACTGGGCGTTGGTGAGACAAGACCCACCGGGATGAGGTTTGAACCCCGCAATTGGCGCAGCGCGTTGAAGCTCAACTCATCCTGCGGGAACAACCCGTTGGCGAAGGTTTCCCAATCGGCCTGTTTAAAGCTGCGGCGGTTGGGGTGGGACTCTAGGCTTGTGATGAGCACGCGGTTCACGCCCACTTTGTCGATGCGAACGTAATAGTCGCCATCGATCATCGTATACTTCACGCTGTAGCCGCCCGTTTCAGGAATCGGCGGCACGCTGCTGGCACAAGCCGCCAACACCAAGATGCTGAACACCATCGCTACTCGACGCATCAAAGGATCCCCCAAGGTCACCAAATTCTTAATCTGGACCCTGCCATGCAAAATGTGAACCAGCGACGCAAGATCTTTACGGAGCCTGGATTTCGGCCAAGAGCTCAGCCTCCAGCTCCTGCAAAATGGCCTCATTGGCGCCCCCTGGGACACTTTCCCGGCCCCACTCCATCATCACAGGGACAGCAAGCGGGGAAACACGATCGAGCGGACGATGAACAAGCCGTCCGCGGACGCGGGCAAGCAGCTTTGACAGCCGACCAAGATCAAGAAAACCAGCGGCAGCGTCATTCCAAGCCGCCTTCATCAAAATATGATCAGGCTGATGATCGCGCAGGACATCATAAATCAAGCCAGCGGAGAAGCTCACCTGACGACCCGTTTTTTCCTGGCCCGGATGGTTCTTTTCGATCATGCCTGCAATCATCGCACAGTTACGGAACGTCCGCTTCATCAGCTGGGCATCAGCAAGCCAAAGATCGAGGTCGTCCCCCAAGAGATCCTCTTCAAAAAGCGCGTCCATATCAACGTCGACGGGGTCCTTCCGCATCCAGACTGATAAAGCATATTCAGTCGGACAAAAGCCCAAGGGTTGAAGCCCCAATCGCTCAAGTCGTCTTGTCACCAACGTGCCTAAGGATTGATGCGCCAAGCGGCCGTCAAAGGGATAACAAACCAGGTGGAATTTCCCTGCGCGTGGGAACGTCTCGATCAAAAGCTCATCAGGATGCGGTAGATATGATCGTTTTCTTTGCCAGGCGAGCCAATCGCGGACCGGTGCAGGCAGTGCACTCCAGGTATCGGGGTCATTGACCATGGTTCGTACCCGATCTGCCAGAAAACTCGATAGCGGAAACTTTGCGCCTGTCCACGTTGGGATTTTAACCTCCTCGCCCTGCGCTCGGGTCACGTAGACATCCATATCGTGGACACCCTCCAGGCGCAGGACTTCTCCGGCAAAGATAAATGTGTCGCCAGGGGCCAATTGGCTTAAGAAAAACTCCTCGATCGTTCCAAGTTTACGCCCTCCTCGTGGAGATTTCGCTCGACCATCTTTTCGACTCATCCTCCCTAGTCGGACGTTATAGGTCGGCAAGTCAACGATCGTTCCTGCGTTCATTCGATAGAGTTGCGCGGTTCTTGCATCCCGGATCCGCATACGGCCATCTGGCATCGGTACGATTCGACGAAACCGGTCATAGGCTCGCATCGCATAGCCGCCAGTGGCAACGAAATCGAGAGCTTCATCGAACTGATTGCGGGTAAGATCCGCATAGGGCGCAGCACTTTTTATCTCTTGATAGAGACGATCGGGGTGAAAAGGCTCAGCTGCCGCCATCCCCCAAATATGCTGACAAAGGACATCAAGGGCCCCGCCCTGATAGGGGTCGCCATCGAGAAGCCCTTGATCGACAGCCTCTTTTGCGGCGACACACTCAAGCACCTCAAACCGGTTCGCAGGCACAAGGATCGCGGCGGAAGGCTCATCCATGCGGTGGTTGGAGCGCCCAATCCGCTGGACAAGACGGGCGGCGCCTTTGGGTGCACCGAGACAAATGCAAAGATCAACCGACCCCCAATCAAGTCCCATATCAAGCGTCGCTGTACAAACCACTGCCTTCAGGGTGCCGGACGCCATCGCCGCTTCCACCCGTTGTCGCTGTTCACGCTCGAGGCTTCCGTGATGAAGCGCGATCGGAAGACTATCATCATTCATACGCCATAGTTCTTGGAAACAAACCTCCGCCTGGCTGCGGGTGTTGGTGAAAACGAGCGTCGTGGTGTGCGTTTTGATCGCTTCGTAAATGGCCTCGAAAGAATGCCTCCCTGAATGTCCAGACCACGGAATGTTCTCACCCGGTGTAAAAACGTCAACGGATGGTTTCGTACCTCCCTCAGCAAGGATCAACTTCGCGCGGTTGCCGCCCGGCTCATCTTGCGGCACGAGATATCGCCGAAGCGGTAAGGGATCGTCGACCGTTGCGGACAATCCAACAGTCCGCATACCCGGCGCCAGGGTCCAAAGGCGAGCCAGGGCCAAGGACAGGAGATCACCGCGC
This sequence comes from Pseudomonadota bacterium, assembly GCA_039033795.1. GTDB lineage: Bacteria > Pseudomonadota > Alphaproteobacteria > Caulobacterales > Parvularculaceae > Parvularcula. Next base: position 12,824 of record JBCCBY010000039.1, read on the forward strand.
TTAGAACCCTTCAGGGCATGAAGCTCATCCAAGACAACGCACCGGAGACCAGCAAAAAGATCGTTGGCGGATGGGTGTGCGAGCAGGAGTGACAATTGTTCCGGTGTTGTCAACAGAATGTCTGGCGGTGTTGTTCGTTGCCGTTGCCGCACGGAGTTCTTGGTGTCCCCCGTCCGACTTTCGACAACAATCGGAAGACCCATGTCCTCCACCGGATTCATGAGATTGCGTGCAATATCAATAGCTAATGCCTTGAGTGGCGAAACGTACAGTGTATGGAGCGTGCGTTCATTTTTGGGAGCGGCGGCGAGCTCAACAAGGCTTGGAAGAAATCCTGCCAGGGTCTTCCCGCCACCCGTTGGCGCAATGAGAAGCGTCGACTGACCGGCAAGCCCCGCCTTAAGAACTGCTCGCTGATGATCTCGAAGGGTCCAACCTCGACCCTTGAACCAGTTATCAAACCGGTCTGGAAGGACCGATGCCTCGGTCACGGGTTAGAGGTCGAGCTCCGCTTCCAACGCACGGGTCTGTATAAACGTCTTCCGCGGCTCAACGACGTCACCCATCAGCTTGCTGAATGTTTCGTCCGCCTCATCGGCTTCCTCGATCTGCACTTGAAGCAATTGCCGGGCATTTGCATCAAGCGTGGTCTCCCACAACTGATCAGGGTTCATTTCGCCGAGCCCCTTATAACGCTGCATCGTGACGCCCTTTCCGCCCGCAGTCCGCAAGGCTTCAAGAAAATCGAGCGGGCCGTAGACAAGTGTTTCGACCTCACCGCGCTTCAGCGTCGATGTGCCCGCGAAGGCATCGCGTATCGCTTCAGCTTCAGTCGACAAACGCCGCGCATCTGCACCGGCCCGCAAATCCTGGTTTAAGACGTAAGCCTCACGAACACCTCGCACTTCGCGGGCAAGAACAACATCACCTTCACTATAGGTTGCTGTCCAACCCTGTTCGTACTCCTCACTGATCGCGTCGAGCCGTCCAGCAAGCATTGTCAGCGCATCCTGCGTAGGATCATCCGCACCCAACACGCCAGCAAGCGCGGCAAGCACCAGCACATCGCGGCGTATCCACGAAGGAAATGCCTCCACTCGCTGTGCAACCGCTCGACTTTTATCAATCAAATCTGCCAGATCACGACCCATGCGCTGTTCTCCTCGCGCATCAGTCAACACCGCTCCATCGACACCTTCTGCATAAAGATAGTCCGCTAACGCCTTCTCATCCGTGAGGTAGCGCTGCGAGCGCGACTTCTCCACGCGATAAAGCGGCGGCTGTGCAATATAGAGATGGCCGCGACGGATCAACTCCGGCATTTGACGATAAAAGAATGTCAACAACAACGTCCGAATATGGGCACCATCGACATCGGCATCGGTCATGATAACGATCTTATGATAGCGTAGCTTGTCCGGGTTAAAATCATCCCGGCCGATGCCCGTACCAAGCGCTGTGATCAGGGTACCAACCTCCTGACTCGACAACATTTTGTCAAATCGCGCCCGCTCAACATTCAAGATTTTGCCCCGCAATGGCAGGATGGCCTGGTTCTCTCGATTTCGTGCCTGCTTGGCCGAACCACCCGCTGAATCGCCTTCGACCAAGAAGATCTCTGATTTGGAAGGGTCTCGTTCTTGGCAATCAGCTAGTTTTCCGGGCAAGGAGGAAACATCGAGCGCGCCCTTGCGCCGCGTTAGCTCCCGCGCTTTTCGCGCCGCCTCACGGGCAGCAGCAGCCTCAATAACCTTGCCAACCAAGCGTTTGGCATCAGCCGGATGCTCCTCAAACCAAGACCCGAGCTCTTGCCCCACCACGGTTTCCACCACAGGTCTCACTTCAGAGGAAACCAATTTATCCTTCGTCTGGGAACTAAATTTCGGATCAGGCACCTTCACCGACACAATAGCGGTGAGGCCTTCGCGGGCATCATCGCCTGAAAGAGAGACTTTCTCTCGTTTCAGAAGGCCCGAGCTCGAGGCATAGCCATTCACGACACGGGTCAACGCCGCACGAAACCCCGCCAAATGAGTTCCACCATCTCGTTGGGGTATATTATTCGTAAACAGAAGAACTTTCTCGTGGTAACTATCGTTCCACCACATAGCAACTTCGACAGTGATGCTGTCTTTTTCCACCGACATGGTGATCGGCTCACTGATAAGGGCCTGTTTCGATGCATCAAGGTGCCGGACGAATTCCGTCAGACCACCTTCATAATGAAGCTCAAGCTCCTGAACTTCTGCTCGCCGCCGATCGCTAAGGATAATTTTGAGGCCCGAGTTCAAAAAAGCGAGTTCACGCAGACGCCGCTCCAGCGTGCCATAATCAAACTCGGTTTGCGTGAAGGTTTGCGTTGACGGCAGAAACGTGACTTGCGTTCCGTTTTCGTCAGTATCGCCCGTCACAGCGAGATCGCTTTCGGCCTCTCCATGAACAAAGCGCATTTCGTGGACATGACCACCGCGCCAGATTTTGAGATCAAGGCGCTCAGACAAAGCATTCACGACCGAC
>JBCCBY010000040.1:0-15081 GCA_039033795.1 Pseudomonadota bacterium
GAACCATGTCGAGCCAAACCAAAGCGGAGATCATCACAACGCTTCAGTCGCTCGGCCCAACAGATCTCTTCGACCAGGACTATGTTGACACAATCGTGGAGATCGGCGTCCTCTTGGTCATGACGTCGCCTGACTATCTCGTTCAGCGTTAGATAGGGAGCGTAGCAATGACCACGAACCGTCGATCTTTTCTTAAAGGTGCTGGCGCAGTCGCAGTCTCTGCTGCTGGCTTCACGGGCAGACCCACGGCCTTCACCGCGCATGCAGCCAACACATCTGGGTACAAAGCATTGGTGTGTGTGTTTCTATTCGGCGGCCTGGATAACCATGATTTCATTCTGCCCTATGATCAGTCCAGTTATGGCACATTTGCAACCATCCGGCAGACACTCATGACGACCCAGGGTGCCTCGCGCGATCGTTCGTCCTTGTTGGCCCTTAACCCGTTGAATGCGTCGGACTTTGGTAGCAGGCAGTTCGCACTGCCGCCCGAAATGCCGCTTCTTAAGGGTCTGTTCGACAACGGTGATGTCGCTCTTGTCGGTAATGTCGGACCACTGATTGAACCAGTCACTCGAACGAGTTTTGAAAACGGGTCGGCACGTGTGCCGTCCCGGTTGTTCTCCCATAATGATCAGCAGGCCACATGGCAATCGAGCGAGCCCGAAGGTGCGCAGTTTGGTTGGGGCGGATTGTTCGCAGATGCTGCTTTGGCCTCTGGCGGGAACGCAGCATCGCCCGAATTCACCACCATTTCGAGCACGGAGGTTGGGCCGTTTCTCACAGGCAATGTCGCGCAGCCCTATCAAGTGTCCGTTGAAGGCTCGTCGCAAATCACTGTTCTTGACGACCTCCATGAAGGTTTGGCGACAGGTGACGAGGCCATTTTTCTTAGCAATGTGAAAAACCGGTTCCGCGCGGTTGGCTTCACGGGATCCAATATCCTCGCACAGGACATCGCCACAAAGTTCCGTGATGGGATAGATGCAAACGATCAGTATGACGAGGCGCGCGCCGCGCTCTCGCCATTGGCCACGCCTTTCCCTCAAAGCCAACTTGGTTTTCAGCTGCGAAGCGTTGCCGAAACGATCGCCATTCGCGGCGCGCTGTCAGCATCTCGTCAGATTTTCTTTGTTGGTATTGGCGGGTTCGATACCCACTCGGCGCAGGCAAGAACACTTCCCTCACTTTTAACCAGCATCGATGGTGGTCTTGCCGCCTTTAACAGTGCCATGATTGAACTCGGTCTCAGCAATGATGTCACACTGTTCACCGCCTCTGATTTCGGCCGTACACTGGCAGTCAATGGCGATGGAACCGACCACGGCTGGGGGGGCCATCAGCTGGTGATGGGCGGCGCGGTCAATGGCAACAGGATTTATGGGACACTGCCGGAGCCTGTGCTGAACACAGAGCAAGACACAGGCGGTGGACGCTGGATTCCCTCTCTCTCGGTCGAGCAGTATGCTGATCCCCTCGGTCGGTGGTGGGGCCTCACCCCAAGCGAAGTGAATGCGGCCCTGCCCAATCTCAGCAACTTTAGCGATGCTGGATTGACCCTCTTTTCTTGAGACTAGCCTTTCGCAACAATGACGCCATCGTGACTGATGATCAGTTCACCGTCTTCTTTATAGTAAGGGCCAGGGGGTAACCGATCGAGAAGCGGCAAAACGGCTTCGCTTGGTCGGCAAAGCTTGACACCCTTCGGTGTGCAAACGATCGGCCGATTGACAAGCACAGGATGCTCGATCATGGCGTTCACCAGCACATCGTCGGACACCATCGGCTCCAACAGCCCAAGCTCTTCTGCTGGAGACTTGGTCTCGCGCAACGCTTGGCGCGGGGTCAGTCCGGCCGCTGCAAAGAGCCCCAAGAGCTGCGGGCGAGTCCACCCCGTCGCAAGATACTCCACCACCACCGGCTCTTCACCCGCATCCTTGATGATCTTCAAAACGTTGCGGGATGTTCCGCATGCTGGATTATGATGAACAACAATCATTCGGCCAGGCTCTCCACCAAACGCTCCTGCCTTCCTTCAAACCGTGCTCGTGTTCGATTGGCAAGTGCCACGAGTGACAACATGACAGGCACCTCCACCAACACGCCAACCACGGTGGCCAAGGCGGCAGCAGACTGGAGGCCATAGAGGCTAATCGCAACAGCAACCGCCAATTCGAAGAAATTCGAGGTTCCTATCAACGCACAAGGCGCGGCCACTTTATGCGGCACGCGGAGTGCAAAGGCAGCGCCATAGGCGAGGACAAAGACACCGTAAGACTGGATCAAAATCGGCACGGCGATCATCGCGATCACAAGCGGCCGCTCTAGCAGCACACCGCCCTGAAACCCAAACAAGAGAACAACGGTCAACATCAACCCCGCCGGCCCCACAGGCTTTAGTTTGGACACAAAGGTATCAATGGCACCCTCGCCTTTCCGTAGAAGCACACGCCGGGTGGTCACCCCTGCAACCAAAGGCAAAGCAACGTAAAGCAGGACGGAGAGCAAAAGGGTGGTCCACGGAACAGCAATGTCCGAAACACCAAGAAGAAACGCCACAATTGGCGCATAAGCAACCACCATGACCGCATCATTCACGCTGACCTGGGCCAAGGTATAGTTGGGATCGCCTTTGGTGAGTTGTGACCAAACGAACACCATCGCCGTGCATGGGGCCGCGCCGAGGAGAATGAGGCCAGCAAGATATCCTTCTGCATCTGCAGACGGAATATAACCGGCAAACACTGTTCTGAAGAAAAAAACGCCCAGCGCCGCCATGGAAAATGGCTTCACCACCCAATTGACAATCAGTGTAATGATAAGCCCGCGCGGCTCATTGGCGACACGCCTCAAACCACCAAGATCAATGGCGATCATCATGGGATAGACCATCGCCCAGATCAGAGCCGCGACCACCAAGTTCACGCTCGCCACTTCCCAACTGGCGAAGAGGCCAAACGCGCCCGGCATCAACTTTCCTAGCACAACACCGCTCGCCATCGCCGCGGCGATCCATAGGCTCAAATAGCGTTCAAAAATTCCCATGAGCGTTCCTCCTCTCGCTCACTTACAGACGATGGATCGATATTTCAACGATTCTCGAATAATTGAATGAACCTTGCGTTTTCGACCGATCGCGAACACGTTGGCTTTATGGAGTCCGAAGAAGAGCAAACCGTCGCGCAGCTTGGCGCCATCGCGCAGACCACGCGATTGGCCGTGTTCAAGGCGTTGATCCGTGAGGGTTCAAAAGGCATGGCTGCCGGCGTTATTGCCTCAACCTTGTCGGTCGCCCCCAACACGCTCTCCTCCCACCTTGGGATCTTGCAACGCTCGGGTTTGGTCCGGGCTGTGCGCCAAGGTCGAAGCGTGATTTATTCGGTGGATATGCAGGCTGTGTCGGGCCTGATTGATACCCTGGTGCACGATTGCTGCGCGGGCCATCCTGAAGCATGCGCGGTTGTGGATGGACCGACCCGCGGCCAAGCGGCACGGTTGACGGCCCAGGCCAACAGCGCCGCGTAGGCACTTGGCGCCGGGGAACGAACCCGCTTAAGACCTCAACATGGCGCCGCTTATTAGTCCTTCGATCCTTGCCGCAGACTTCGCCAAACTCGGAGAGGAAATCGACAACGTCACGACCGATGGCGCCGATATGATTCATATCGATGTCATGGATGGCCATTTCGTGCCCAACATCACGATCGGCCCTGATGTCGTCAAAGCGCTCCGCCCGCATTCGAGCTTGCCCTTTGATACCCATTTGATGATCGCGCCGAGCGCGCCTTTTCTTGAAGCTTTCGCCGAAGCAGGCGCCGATATTATCTCTGTGCATCCTGAACCGGATCCACATGTGCATCGAAGTCTGCAGCGGATCCGCGACCTGGGGAAAAAGCCTGGTTTGGCCATCAATCCCGGAACACCGCTTAACGTGTTGGAACCACTTTACGAATTGGTTGACTTGATTTTGGTGATGTCGGTCAATCCAGGCTTTGGCGGCCAGAAATTCCTCGCCTCCGCACTCCCTCGGATTGAGCATATCGCCGAGCGAATCGAACGCTTGGGTCTTTCGACAATCCTAGAAGTGGACGGAGGAATCAACGCACACACCGCACCCGGTGTGGTCAACGCAGGCGCGAGTGCGTTGGTCGCAGGCACCGCGATTTTTCGTGATCCCGAAGGGTCGTATAAATCAGCGATCAAGACCATCAAAGGCTTGTAAAACGACACTTTGTTACGTTTGCGAGCCTGGGTGACAACGCCATGGAAAAGCTGAGTATAAAACTCTCGGTTATCTCTTCCGGCTACAATCGACTCCTGTTAGTGTGGCACCGAGGGGTAGGGATAGAGCAATGCTGTCTAAGTTCTTCAGGCGAAAATCAACATCCACCACGACCCAAATTTCCTTTCCCTCCTACGACATCGACCTGGACTGCGAAGCTCTGCTCAATCGCTCACCGCGCAACGTGAATTTGTCGCTGACCCGCGACATGGTGGCGGGAAAGACAGTCTTGGTGACGGGCGCCGGGGGGACAATTGGCAGCGAACTGTCGCGCCAAATCGTTGCCTTTGATCCTGCGCGCTTGGTGCTTGTCGATAATGGCGAGTTCAACCTCTATTCGATCGAGCGTGAACTGGCCGAGTCCGGTTTTGGGCATGTGGTCGCGGCACGCCTGGTTGATGTGTGCCAGCGGGACCACCTGATGGCGCTGTTCGCAGAGTTTAGGCCATCGCTCGTCTTGCACGCGGCTGCGTTCAAACACGTGCCCATCGTGGAGAGCAATCCGTGTGCAGCGGGTCTCGTCAATGTCAAAGGCGCGAAGAATGTGTTCGACGCGGCCATTGAAGAAAACGCCGACACCGTCGTCTTTGTCTCCACCGATAAGGCCGTGAACCCCTCAAGCTTTATGGGAGCGACCAAGCGCGTGGCTGAACTCTATGCCCAAGCGCTCGATGTTGCGCAGACTGATACCCGTTTCGTTACGGTGCGGTTTGGCAATGTTCTCGGCTCCACGGGCTCGGTTGCACCGCTGTTTTTGCGCCAAATTGCGTCGGGCGGCCCGATCACCGTGACCCACCCGGACGTCCAGCGCTATTTCATGACGACTCGGGAAGCCACGCGACTGGTCCTCAAAGCTGCTTCGTTGAAAGCCGATAACGGAATTCTGTCCCATGACGGACGGATTTTCGTTCTCGATATGGGTGCGCCGATCAAGATTGTGACCTTAGCCGAGCGCATGATTGCTGCGGCGGGCTTGGTGCCGCATCAAGATATCGACATCGTTTTTACCGAGCTGCGTCCCGGCGAAAAACTGTTCGAAGAGATTTTCCACACCTTGGAAAAATTGGTCGAAACGGGAACCGATGGCGTGCTTTTGGCCTCGCCCACGATGATCGACCTTCCCTTGCTGTTGCCGCGCTTTACGGACGTCATTCGTTTTGCCGAGAGTGGTGACCCCGATTCCTTAAAAGAAGCGATCCACCATCTCGTTCCTGAGTTCAAACCAGGGGCAGGACAAAATCCAAGCGACATTCCAAGCAGTCCAACCTTGCGTCAAGCTGGCTAGGCAAGCCTTGTCGGTCACGCCAGGCGCAGATAAGCGCCGGTCTTGCCTCATGGATTGTTGCCGACATGACCAATCGATTTCTTCCCCGCCGGGCTCTGCTTTCCGTCTCTGACAAGACCGGCCTCGTCGCCTTTGCGCAGTCTTTAGCCGGTCACGGCATCGAACTTCTCTCAACCGGCGGCACAGCAAAGACCCTTCGAGACGCTGGTTTGTCGGTTCACGATGTGTCCGACGTCACCGGCTTTCCTGAGATCATGGATGGGCGTGTGAAAACCCTCCATCCATCTGTCCACGGCGGTTTACTCGCAAGGGAAGATGTCGATGGCAAGGCGATGGAAGAACACGCGATCGCGCCCATCGATCTGTTGGTGGTCAACCTGTACCCCTTTGAAAACAGCGTCGCCTCAGGTGCCAAGGAGGCAGGCCTGGTGGAAACCATCGATATTGGTGGGCCGGCCATGATCAGGGCAGCAGCAAAGAACTTTGACCGTGTCACCGTGATCACTGATCCAGAAGACTACACAGCATTGCTTGCCGAACTTGCGCAAGGCGGAACCTCCAAAGCCTTTCGCAAACAGCAATCGAGCATCGCCTACGGACGAACGGCGCAGTATGATCTTCTGATTAGCCAAACCCTCGATAACCAGAAAATGCCCGCGCGTCGAACTGGCGTTGTGGGTCAACTCGTGTCCCCCCTGCGGTATGGTGAAAATCCGCACCAAACAAGCGCCGTCTACCGAACAGCACCAGACCGGCCCGGCGCTCTTTCTGCGGAGCAAATCCAAGGGAAGGAGCTCAGCTACAACAACCTCAATGATACCGACGCCGCCGTCGAGCTGGCGGCCGAATTCCGTGACCAGCATGGGGTGGTGATTGTCAAACACGCCAACCCTTGCGGCGTCGCAACCGGTTCAACCATTGCCGCAGCTTACAAGTCTGCCTTTCGCTGCGATCCCGTGTCCGCCTTTGGCGGCATCATTGCGTCGACCCAAACAATCGACGGGGAAGCCGCCGAGGAAATGACCAAGATCTTTACCGAGGTGGTCATCGCCCCTGCGGTGGATAACGACGCACGCGAGATTTTCGCCGCCAAGAAAAATCTCCGTCTGTTGATCATTGGTGAGCTTCCCGACCCTGCCTGTCCGCGGAATGTGATCCGACCGGTCGCAGGCGGTTTTTTGCACCAAGACCATGATGCCCCCGTCTTTGGTGAGCATTTCGACGTTGTTACCGAACGCCAACCCTCGGCCAAGGAGTTGGCCGACCTTCGCTTTGCCTTCACCGTTGCCAAACATGTGAAGTCCAATGCGATCGTCTACGCCAAAGACAACGCCACCGTCGGTATCGGAGCCGGGCAGATGAGCCGTCTCGATTCGGCGCGCATTGCGGTCAAAAAATCTAACGACGCAGCCGTAGCAGAAGGACTAAAGGTGCCGCTCGTGGACGTCTCGGTGGTGGCATCCGACGCATTTTTTCCCTTTGCGGACGGGCTTTTAGCAGCAGCTGAAGCCGGTGCGACAGCGGTCATTCAACCCGGTGGCTCGATGCGCGATGATGAAGTGATTGCTGCCGCAAATGATGCAGGTTTGTCGATGTTGTTTACCAAGATGAGGCACTTCAGGCATTAGGCTGGCGCCAACAAAATTAGCGCGAGGAACGCCATGGCTGAGCCATCAACAAACCGCGAAACCACTTTCCGCGAAAGCGTCGACATTATGTTCGACCGTGCTGCAGAGCACTTGGACATCTCCCCGGGCCTTAAACACAAGATCAAGGTTTGCAACTCCACGTACACGGTGCGTTTTGGTGTCCGCCTGCGCGGGGAAATGCAGACCTTTGTCGGCTACCGTGCTGTGCATTCTGAGCATATGGAGCCTGTGAAAGGCGGCATCCGCTATGCGATGTCGGTCAATCAAGACGAGGTGGAAGCCCTTGCAGCGCTGATGACCTACAAATGTGCCCTTGTTTCGGTGCCGTTCGGCGGATCAAAGGGCGGTCTTTGCATCAACCCGCGGGAGTGGGATGAGGAGGAACTTGAGCGCATTACCCGCCGGTTCACCTACGAGCTCGCCAAGCGCGACCTCATTCATCCTTCGCAAAACGTCCCCGCCCCCGACATGGGCACGGGCGAGCGGGAAATGGCATGGATGGCGGATGCCTACAGCCGGATGCATCCTACCGATATCGATGCCAAAGCATGCGTCACCGGCAAGCCCCTGCATGCAGGCGGTATCGCTGGCCGCGTGGAGGCCACCGGTCGCGGCGTTCAGTATGCGACACGAGAATTCTTTCGGTACGATGATGATGTAAAAGAAGCAGGCCTGGAACCTGGTCTCGAAGGCAAGCGAGCTGTCGTCCAAGGCCTTGGTAATGTGGGCTATCACGCCGCAAAATTCCTCTCAGAAGAGGACGGAGTGAAGATCGTCGCCATTGCTGAACGTGATGGCGCGGTCCTTGATCCACGCGGGATCAACGTCGAAAAACTGAAAGCGCATCTCTCAGAAACCGGCGGTGTTGCGGGTTATCCGGAAGGCACGGTCATCCCCGATGCCAGCGAAGCACTGATTGCGGAATGCGAGATACTCGTTCCAGCAGCCGTCGAGGGTTCGATCTGGAACGGCAACGCCCATGATATTAAGGCCAAATTGATCGTCGAGGCCGCGAATGGTCCAGTCACAGCGGGTGCGGATGATATTCTCCGCGCAAAAGGCGTCACGATCATCCCAGACATGTACGCGAATGCCGGTGGTGTGACGGTCTCTTATTTTGAATGGGTCAAGAACCTCAATCATATTCGCTTCGGCCGGATGCAGCGGCGCGAGGAAGAGAAGAACAAAATGATGCTGCTCAAAGAACTCGAACGCATGTCTGGCGAGAGTTTTGACCCAAGCTTTATTGAGCGCTTTGGACGGGGTGCGGATGAGCTTGATCTTGTTCGCTCAGGTCTCGATGACACAATGAGTGTGTCCTATGGAAAGATGCGCGAAGCGTGGCGTGCTGATAATGGGATTAATGATCTCAGGGTTGCCGCCTATTTCTGTGCTCTGAAAGATATTGCAGCAAGCTACCGCAGCCTTGGTCTTTAACGACTAGCAATTGAGCGATGCCTCGAGAACGCCGAGGCGTCGCTCAAAACGGACAGGCGGCACAAGCACCGTTTCACCGCTCTTAAAAACGATGTTGGGGAGCTGGATCGTCAGCACCTCTGGCGCATCGACCGCATCGTCAAAAACCGCGTCAATCGACAGGGCGGCCCACGCCTCCTTCCGCAATTCGCGGCGGTAATACATGGCACGCCTGGACAGCATCTCTGGCTCATAGAACAGTGCAGGATCGACGGCGCGATCATTGTTGCGACCATCTGTAAGACGAACGTCGCCGGTGTTACCCGCCCCTGTCGAGAAAGAGGCTGTTGTTGATGCCAGCGCTATCGGCTGCTTCGCATAAATATATGCTTCAAACGTATGCGGAGCACCGCCATAGACGACGGTCTCGACCCGAACGCCGGGGGTGGGTTCGAAAATGCCGAGATTCGGGGAGCCAAATCCATAACAAGCAGGCGAAATCGTCGCCTCGGCTGACGTCGCTGTCCCCTCAACACCTTCCATCGACGCGATGTAAACTGGAACGGGTACGGTCACGCAGGATACGATCAGCAAGACAATGACCGTAAAGGCCGTGCGTTGGATAAATCGGATCTTCATTGTACTTGTCCCTCAGCGTTACGATAACACTCAACAAGGTCGCTCTATGCAAGGCATTGCCTACGGTTTGATACCCATTGCCGCGGTGATCGCGCTGGGGTGGGGTCTGCGCCGCAGCAACCTCGTCCCCTCTGAATTGTGGGCGGGGATCAACAAAATCGGCTATGTCGCCCTGCTTCCTGTGCTCCTTTACAAGACGATTGCTGAGGCCGAGCTAGGCGGACTGGAAACGGGATCTTTCCTCCTGGCGGCCACCCTTGGCTTTCTTGTCATGGCCGCGATCGCCGTCGCCTTGAAACCACTTCTGCGCACGGATGGGCCGAGTTTCACGAGCGTTTTCCAAGGCGGCATCAGGTGGAATGGATTTGTCATTCTTGCGCTCGCCCAAACAGCACTCTCACCGCAGGCCGCGACCCTGACGGCCATTGTCTTTGCACCGACCGTACCGCTTATTAATGTTCTATGCGTCGCCGCCCTCTCCGTGTGGGGATCACATGAAGGGTCGGTGAGCCTTCAGCGTGTCGGTTTTAGGATTGTCACCAATCCGCTCATCATTGGATGCTGTGTCGGAGTCGCGGCCACGATGGTGCCGCTGTTGCAACAACCTTTGATGCTCGAAACCGCTGACCTAATTGGTCGAGCTGCTCTTCCTCTTATCCTTTTAAGTGTCGGCGCTGGTCTCAACTTCTCCGCCATTGGAGAACGACCGCGCCTCCTCACCCTGGCGATTGCCCTGAAGCTGATCATCGCCCCGATGGTCTTTATCGTGCTAGGCTCTCTCTTTGGAGCGTCAGCCGAGGTGATCGTTCTTCTCGCCGCTATTGGCGCAGCGCCTGGAGCTGCATCAAGTTATGTGCTCGCCAAGGAGCTCGGAGGAAACGCAGAGCTGACGGCAGGCCATGTCACCGCCACCACACTGCTTGCCTTCGTCAGTATACCGTTCTGGATCACCGCGGCACGAAGTCTTCAGCTCTTATAACGGCGTGCACCGAGGAATGCCGCACCAACGCCCATAAGCCAAAATGCTCCGGGAACAGGAATAGGATCGGCGCCTGCGTTGGCCGCTGCCAGCGCGAAATAGTCTCCGCCACCTTGCCCGCTCACGGCAAAGGTGGGATCATCCATCACCTGAAGGGTGACGGGATCCACTGCATCCACCGCCACCAATTCTGCCGTGCCAGCAAAGTCGACAATTTCACCGAATGTGCTGAACACGGTCATGCCAAAGGTGAAGTCAAATGCCACACCTGACTCATAGGCAAGATAAACAACGAGTTGGGTGTCGATCTCGCGTTCGTCGAACGTATTTGATGTGATCGACAGGTCGATGTCTGATGGGGTCGGCCCCGTGAAACCATAGCTGATCTCATCGGCAGCTGGTGTCCCGCCGATAAACGAGCTGGCGATGGCCGCTGATCCGGCCGCGGGCAGCGGACTGCTGCGCGCATCAAGACCGAAGAGCGAACCGGGCAACGCAGCATCGAGCGCCGACACCGAGGTCGTCATATCGATATCGATCGTACCGCCTCCAAAGAACGTTCCGTCGAGATCAAACACAAACTGCAGCACGCCCGTGCCACCGCCGGCGCCGGATGCGGTGATCTCGTCCGTGAACGATGCGGTGCTAAAATATCCACCAGCCGCTGTCGTTCCAACAGTGCCAATATCGGCGCGCGCGACACCAAACTCTTCCGGCGAAAAGGAGTCAGAGACGGTGACAAAAAAGTCCGGACCCGTTGACATGGCCGACGGTGACCCCGCCCCGAGCACCTCAACAGATGTCATCGGGGCCGCAGTCGCGGATGCGATACCGGTGACCAACAAAGCCGACACCGCGGCAAACACGCGAACCAAAACCATGAGAAATCCCCCTCAACTTCAAGGGAAAGGGTAACAGATTCAGCGCTTAAGACAAAACACTCTGAGCAGATCAAATTCGCTCAGCTGGGCTTGTCCTCTGCCTTACCCGGCATCACGTTGGAACACCTTCAATCTCTTTGAATTGCTGACCGGTTTCATCAAGTTCGAACCGGTATTTTGTCCGGCAGAAGTCGCAAGACACTTCCACAGCACCGTCCTCGATCATGTCTTCGATATCTGCTCGCGTGTATTGGCTCAACACCGACGCTATCTTTCCTCGGTTGCAGGTGCAGGAAAAATGCACGGTTGACGGATCAAAAACCCGCACGCCGTCTTCGTGATAAAGACGATAGAGGATTTGATGGGCTGAAATGGTCGGATCGAGAAGCTCATCAGGCTTGATTGTTTCAAGAAGGATGGCCGCACGGTTCCAGGCATCTTGATCGTCATCAGCAAGGATCACGTCTTCGCCGCGTTCACGGGAGCCGCCTTCGGCGGCCATGAATTGCGCCATGATGCCGCCGGCGCGCCACGTCTCACGGCCATGCTCGTCGGTGATTTGACCAACAGCCAGCTCGATGGCCGTGGGGATCTGCTCTGATTGGGTGAAATAACTGACCGTTGCTTGACCCAAGGTCGGGCCATCGAGCGGCACAATCCCTTGGTAGCGCTCCATATCAGCGCCCTGATCAATGGTCATGACCATATGACCCCGCCGGAGGAGAAAGTGGAGTTCCGGGCCAAGCGCTTGACCGACCGTCGCCGTCGCCCCGTCCTTCATGGTTGCTGTCGCACGCAAGGCACCGCCGGCGGTGTAATCCGCCACCACCATTGAAACTGGCCCATCGCCCTGCAGCTGAAGGATCAACTTGCCGTCAAACTTGAGCGATGCACCAAGGAGCGCCACGAGGGCGGCGGTCTCGCCCACCAACTGCTTCAGCGGCATAGGAAAATCATGACGGGACAACAGATCATCGACCGCAGGGCCCAAGCGCACCAAGCGGCCGCGAACCGCGCTCTCCCCCACCTGAAAGGGGATCACAACATCATCATGAGGCATGCCGCTTGTCGGCCCGTCATCTGGCATAAGATCACGCTTTCAGTTTGTACCCGCTTTTGAAGAGGCGATAGGTGATGCCGACAACCAGCGCTGACAAGACCAAGGAGATCATGGCGCCGCGCAAAACGGACGCATCGCTCACACCGATGAAGCCAAAACGGAACCCATCAATAAGGTAGAAAAGCGGATTGAACGACGACATCTCGGCCACCCATTCAGGCATGCCGGGCCTTTTCACTGAATAGAATGTTCCCGACAAAAACGTGAGGGGCGTGATCACGAAATTGGTGATGAGCGCCAATTGATCGAATTTTTCCGCCCACATCCCAGCGATGGCACCGATAGCACCAAGAAGAACAGACGCGATCACGGAGAAAAAGACGATCGCCGCCACCGAGTGCACGGAAAAAGGCCCACCGGTGGCCAGCATATAGCCACCAATCGTCACCAGTGTGACAAAACCAACCATCAACCCCCGCGTGGCAGCGCCCCCGACAAAAGCAATCGTCAACTCAGCGGCTGAAAGCGGCGGCATCAGAATGTCCACCACCGAACCTTGGACCTTGCCGATGATCAACGAAGACGACGAGTTTTGGAAACTGTTGCTCAGCACCGACATCATGATGAGGCCCGGCGGCAGGAACGCAGCGAAAGGGATCAGCTCTCCTTCCATCATCGCAGCACGGTCGGCGCCAGAAAACGCGACCAAAAAGACAGTAAGATACAGCATGGTGGTGATGATTGGCGCAAAGATCGTCTGCGCCGCGACCTTCATGTAGCGCTGCACCTCCTTGCGGTAGAGGGTCCAAAGACCAAGCCAGTTCATCGAGCCAAAACGGCGCTCGCCAAAAGCCTGGGCGTCCAATGCCGGTCTTTCCGTCGTATCAAGCGCCATCACCCGCGCCTCCCTCTTGAATTTGATCGCCTTAGCCCGGCTTTGCCCCTCAAGGCAGCCTTACCTGTGGAGAAAATCGTGACCCACCATATCTGGACCTTAATAACTTGGTGACGACTTATCTTGTGCTCGGAGATTTCCTGGGTCACTATATATTGGGTCTGAGGCTACAGGTTATCAACATCTGGGGCCTCGCCCAGCGACCGAAGACCAGGAGGATCTCGATGGCTTGGACGGATGATCGTGTCGAGGAGCTGAAGAAGCTCTGGGCTGAAGGGCACTCAGCCAGTCAAATCGCCGCCAAAATGGGCGGTGTCACCCGAAATGCCGTTATCGGCAAAGTGCACAGGCTTGGCCTTTCCGGACGCGCCGCACCGGCAAAGCCCAAGACCGTGACGACAGAGCCGCGGATAAGCGCGACCAACGCCCCGCAACGGCAGCCTTTGCGAACAGTGTTGCGTGACCTCCCTCCGATCACAGACTTTGGCAGCAACAAACTCACGGTGAGCTCTATTGGAACTGACCAGTGTAAATGGCCGATCGGTGATCCGGCATCGGACGACTTTCACTTTTGCGGTCAGCCTTGCATCAACGGCAAACCCTATTGCGCCTACCACGTTCAGCTTGCGTTCCAACCATCAAGCACCAAACGCGAGCGCACGCGTCGCGAGGCCCCCTCACTGCCTAGGCCGATCCGCGCTGTCAGCTAATAGTTTCCGGGCGCGGCGTCCTCCCATCGCGGCACCGGCATCGGTTTTAAAAGCTTGTCCGCGAAAAGCGGTGCCTGGTCATCATAATGCGGAGAGTTGGGCCGGCCCATCGCAGCGCCCAGCGGGTAGATCGTCTCTGCTGTCATGGAGCCGTCCGGGTACCAATTGACAAAATAGATATAACTATCGCCAAAGCCAGCAGCGGCCCGCCCATCTGGCTCCTCCAACCAATAAAGGGCGCGCAAAGCGTCAGGGCCGCCGGTGAGCGGAAGGTCTTCGCCGCCGCGGCGGAGGCGGACAACATCCGTGAACGGTGGGTCGAGACGCCCAAAATTGTCGCGCAGGCGCTCAACGGCATGCGCCAGCGCGGCGTCCGGTCCCAACACCTCGGTCCACCCGCGGGTCTCGGCATAAAGCTGATGAAGGATCAGACCGGCAAGGGCATCGGCCGCGCCGCGGCCATCCAAGCTATAGTCCCATTGGCGAAGAAGGGCCTCCGCCTCGGGCTCACCGCTTGAGCCGTTCAAGGACGCGATGAAATCGACCATCATCTTCCCAATCCATGAGGATTGATCGTAGGCCGTGTCATATTTCACCCGATCAATTGAGGTGCGGTCAAACGTATCGAGCTCTTCTAAAAGACCAATCGCCCGCAAAATACGGTTGCTGACTTTTGTCTCGATACCGTAGAGATCTGCGTAATCCTCTCGCACCAAGTCATCGGCAGGAGCCGTTGCCAAAAAGGGCGTGTTGTTGGCATTAACGATGTAGCCAGAGCTCGGATTCACAAGGAAGGGGATCATGCTCTGCGGTGCATAATCAGTCCACAGATAGCGAGGATCATTACCGGGCATGACGCCTGACCAATCGATTTCCGGCGAACGATCCGGAAACGATGCATTGTAGAGATAGGCAATATTGCCCTCGCGGTCCGCATAGACAAAATTGGTCGCGGGGATCGCCTGCATCGCCATGACCGCGCGCCACTCGTCAAAGGACTGAGCTTTGTTGAGGAGGTAGTATTGCTCCATATGCCGCACTTCGCCCATTCCGGCGTAGCGAAACGCGAATGTTCCGTTGTCGTTTTTTATGACGGGGCCGTGAATAGAGCTGAAGACAGATTGCCTGACGGGTAGCACCAACGGACCAAAGCGGACCTTGAGCCACACTTTACGCTCAACAAGAGGTCGCCAGGCACCATCAAACATATAGGCGTCGCCAGTCTCATTGAGCTCAAGTTCGAAGACATCAGTTAAATCTGGGACGTTGACGGTGTTGGTCCAGC
>JBCCBY010000041.1:0-14989 GCA_039033795.1 Pseudomonadota bacterium
ACGCATTGTCTGACGTATCACCATTGATGATATGCGCCATTTCATGCGCGATGATAAACGCCAACTAATCATCATTTTCCGCCACTGAAAGAACGTCGTGGCCAAAGGCCAACCCATCATCAAAGTAGGCATACGCCTCATAGCCAGCGGCCAAAATATGGATAGACGGTACAGGGATCGGCTGATCATTATCGTTGAGCAGCTTTGTTGCAATGCGCCGCACCAAGTCTTGCGCCTCTGGTGCATAAATTCGGTGAGATAGTCCATCCGCCCGGAGGCGGGCAGGTGGGGTTTGCGCATTGGGAAGGGCGCTTGCCTTCGGAAGCGAGCGCGCAGCGCGCTCTAGCTGTTTTCGAACGCCTCTGACGTTATCAAAGGGGCATTCTGCATTAGCGAAAGCCTGGGATGGCAGAAACAAGAAAACAAAGAAACAAAAAATACGCATAGCCGTCCCTAGTTCTTGCACTCATCTGCACCGGCAACGACACCAACATCTGGGCACGGAATGTTCGTCCGATTTTGCACTATCGTTTCCTGAACCTCAATGACATCGGCTTTTTCCCGTCGAATCTGACAAGCCCCAACTTGCGGAACCTTAAAAACCAAGGATTGATTGTCTTGACCAGGAGAAGATGCCGGGAACTTAAAGTCGACAAAATAGTCAGTGGCAGCAGAACGACATGCAGCATCCTTGGAACATGCCTCCGTCAACGCCGCGTGGTTCATTGAAAACTGTGATGATGTGCCAGCACGCAGGACTTCGCATTGAGCTGGCGCGAAGACCTCAACCACATACATCTCATTAGCAGTAATCAATAACAATAAGACTTTCAGCATCTTAATCTCTATGTTTCTTTATTCACTTGATCGTAACGGATCGCTGAGGAGTAAACAACAATGACCAGCAGCCCCAGCGTGAGAAAGTCCACAGATACCGATGCAATGGAACGCAATATTAAGGTGAGAACACAGCCCAAGATAAAGAGAGACACGATATTGATCGGATGGCGCCCATGCTTCAGCACATAACTCGTTTTCAATGGGCCAGCGTCCGAAACTAGGCTCTCTTGAGGCTGCGTAATTGCAATCAGCATAGAGATCATACGCAACACAAACCACAACAGCATCATTGCGCGCATTGAATTGCGGACCACAGAGCGCCAACCGGCCTCACTGTGTGGGGCAGGTGCCTCGGAAAAGATAAGAACCGCCAGCCAACCGATCACAACAAGGGCGAGCAGCTCCATCACAAGCCGTGCTGGATTGATTTGCTGGTCAGTGTATCCAGCCCCTTGAAAGCGATAAACAAACAGCCTAATTCCGTACACTGTCATGACCAATGACAAAGCGCTCAGGGTAAAAAACGCTCCCCACTCCTGGGACGGCGGCGGGCCGTAATAACCGAGTTTAACTTGGTCCATGCCGCGGACCATTGCATAGGCCAAAACACCGCTAACCAAGGCGCCGAACAGAAGGGTTTCGCCAGTGGTCCTTATATGGCGTGCCGGGAAGGAATCCTTTTGTCTCTCCCGCATCTCGAGGTCTATAAAAGGGCTCTTGATTATAAAGATTAGAGCAACGCTGTACATAATGTTGACCAAAATTTGGGTCAGGAACGACAGAGACCGAACGTGCGGACTGGCGGCTTGGCTTCGGTGGCCAGAAATATAGTTTTGGTACGCCATAGCGTGTAGGTAGACACCCGCCGTGTCTGGCCGTCCAGCTGGTTTAATATAGTCGCCAAGCACGCGAACATCCGCGCCAAGCATCACCACTTTTCCGGACAGCATGGTATGGAGTTTGGGATTGGCCAGGAGTTCTGAGAACTTCACGGTGGTCACGGGTGGGCAACGCGCTTCAAGCGCAGGCTTGCTCAACCGGCTCCCACTCATAGGGCCAAAGAGGAGGTTGGCCACCACCCGCTGAACCCTCGTCAACCCTTCAGAGCATTGAGGCACAGACTTGTCGCCACCAACTGTACTCCATTTGACATCGAGAAAAAAAGGGTTGTCGGTCATACCGTACCCGTCGGATGGCTCGTCACCGGACACCATGGCAAGGAGATAAGCAGGGCTCGGAAACCGCGGCCTACACGGATATTCCGGTAAACAGCCGGGGCCAGAACCATCGTCGTGACCGAAGACTTCCTCTGCATACCCATCTCCATTCTGAAGCATCGTTTCATAAGGCACAAGAATCGAAGCTCGATCGAGGATCAAAAAACGCGCGCGGGTTTCTTGTCGAAGCGTCTCTCTGGAATCGAGATAGTCCATTGGCGCAGCCAACAGGACTGGTACGCCGCCCATCTTTTTGATTCGGTTCGCCCGATTAACGGCTACGCTGCCTCGTCTCCATTTGGTTGATCGGGTCGCAAAACCATTGATCTGACCTGCTTGGACGGCGGTGCCGTCTAGAACATCTGCGCACGCGTATTCATCGCCCACGGATTCGTCGGTGCGGTATATATCCCGAACAAAGCGTTCTCGGTTATCCGAAATTCGGCGCTGGCCACCATGCTGAAGAATTGCGACAGCCTCGGCGATTTGGCACAAGGGGTAATGCGGATCGTCACGGGGTATGCTGAATTCTATATCCACAAACAACGCTTTCGCATTTGCGTCCCCCACAATACGAAAGAATTCCACCAAATCCGAAGTCGGTATCGGCCAGCCTTTTTTGCTGTACTGTTCTTCATCATAAAGAATGACAACACTTTCAGAAGGATCTTGTGCGTATAGTGCACGGATGAACTGCGTCGTTGAGCGGACCACAGCATCACTGCGATCAGCGCTCACTTGTTGAATGCCGAAAGGGTCGATGCAACTAAGGATAATCGAAACAAGCAATCCGACAAACAACATGCGCGCGACGTTGTCATCGTCGCGATGAGTGCTTTTCTCAGACCTGCCGGAGTCGTGTGAGCTACGATCCAACAATGTCCCATGCCCCTGATCGTCAATCATCCGGCACCCTTCACCGGTGCATTCGTGGTGAGGTTGAAAGTTACCAAATGATTAAACCATTGGGTGAGGCCACTTACAAATAATTTTTATTATTCCACTTATTCTATTGTTTTTATTTGTTTTAGTTGTTGTCTCTCATGCGTTCTCGAATCCACGGCAGGTGCCAGACGCGAGAGTGTGTGACGACAAACCACGGCGATTGAGGCTTCAGCGATACGCAAGCGCTGTTACGGTTCAGCGCTTGGAAGCCAGCCGCCGGATGACGCCATTGGGTTGGCTCGAGCCAAACCTGCGCGACTTGGGTTGTCTACGGACGATGCCGAAGCACCGCATTAGTAAAGACAGGTGATACTGCCGCATCATTGTTGGGAGGCGCCTTGCCCATGGCCTCCATCCCGAAAGTAACGGTGGTCGCCAACGCGGGCCTTAAGGCTGTGTCCGTGGTTGCGCCCCCCGCGGAGTCACAAGTCTTCCATGCTGCTGTTCCCGTTGATTGGATCTGAGCAGCATGGGCCCTCTGGTTTTCAACCATGGGCTGACGATAATCATTCCGCTCAAAGACGTTCAGACTGAACCAAGGCTCTGATCATTACGTCTCAACGCCCTTGCGTTCTTTTGTCCATTATTTGCGACAATGCTGATTGTGCAGTTGAGGTGGTGTAGGCGGGTGGATTCAAATCTGAAGTGCGAAATCTGAGGCGTTATGCCGGGTGCACTCAAGTCTAAAGACTCAGCCGAGGCTCGCTCCGTGCCCGTTGCTCTCCTGCGCCATCGTTTACGGAGTTGAGATCCTTGCGTGAAGCGCTGATCGAACCGCCGGTGACGTCGATTGTGGCGACGCTTAGGCGGCCGCGCGCCACCCGCCGCGCTTCAAGACAAACGCGTCACGATGATGCGTGAACAAAGTTCCACACGGAAGAGATGACCACCGAGCCCTCCCCAACGCCCGACGCGACCCGTTTCACCGATCCGGCCCGAACATCGCCGACGGCATAGATGCCAGGAGTCGTGGTGGCATAGGGTGAGGGGCAATGATCCTGGTGGCCCGTGACAACAAAGCCCTTGCCGTCAAGGTCGACAAGACCTTCCAGCCAACCCGTGTTAGGTGCCGCGCCCACCATCACGAAGAGGGACGGAGTTTCGATGCGGCTTTCTTGTTCCGTTTCTTTATTCCTGATCGAGATTGCCTGAAGACATTCTGTTCCGTGAAGTTCTGTACACTCGGTGTTGTAATGGATGGTGATCCTTGGATCTTTTTCAAGCCGGGAGGAGAGGTAAGACGACATCGATTGGGCAAGCTCCGCCCCGCGGACCAGCACATGCACGTGTTTGGCCGCGCGGCTCAAATACATGGCTGCCTGACCGGCAGAATTGCCGCCGCCAATGATCACCGCCTCGGAGTTTTTGCAAAATCGTGCCTCAAGCTCCGTTGCTGCATAAAAAACACCGTCTCCTTCCAGCTGCTCCAGATTATCCATCGGCAGACGACGATACTGAACACCGGTCGCAATGATCATCGCTTTGGCGCAAATCTCCTCGCCATCATCAAGGGTCAGACAAAAATCATCCTCACGCCGACGGGTGCTTGTGACCCGGCGCGGCATGACAAACCGTGTTCCCAAACGGGTGGCCTGTATCTCGCCTCGAAAGCAGAGATCGGCGCCTGATATCCCCGTCGGAAAGCCCATGTAATTCTCGATCCGGCTGGAACTGCCAGCTTGACCGCCAATCACTTGATCCTCCACTACCAAGGCGCGGAGCCCCTCCGCACCCGCATAAACGGCGGCCGCGATACCAGCAGGGCCCCCGCCAACGATAACGACATCAAAGATTTCTTCATCAGCCAGCGGCATATCCATGCCGAGAAAACGTGCAAGCCCGCGTGGCGTTGGGTTGTCAATCGCCTGGTCTTTGCCCCAGATCACGGCGCCCTGCCCTGGCTCTAGGCCTGCGGCTTTGAGGGCCTCATCCGCCGCCGGGCAACCGATTTCTAAACGCCGTACTGGGATTAAATTCCGCGATGCGAAAGAGGCGATACGGCGGACAGCTCGGTCATCATCCGTACCGATCAACGTGATGGCGCTAAACCCGCTTTCAAAGGTCCGCCGACGTCGCGCCGCAAAGACAGTGACAATGATGTCGCTCATCTCAGGCACCGTCGCCATCAAGGCAAGCATCGCCTCACGGGGGACAACGGTCACACGCATGTCCGAGACAGCGCGCATCGGCATTTGCCACCGCCCACCACTCAAAAAAGACAGCTCTCCCATATATTGGGTGGGGCCAATCGTGAAAGGCACGGCTCGTTCATCTGTGCGCGGATCGACAAGTTCGGCCTCACCCTCTTCAACATAGATGAACTCATCCATACGATCGCCCGCCTTGACGACCCATTCACCCGATTGATAGCGCCGCTCGGCGCCTTTTTCGCGCAGCATGGCGACGTGGTTGTCCTCGAGGGGGCGACGCTGCATACCAGCGAGGTCATTGGCAAAGGATTCCATAGTGTAAGTCCTTAAAGGATGGCACCGCGACGGGAGGGATCGGTTTGCTTGGTCTTTTCATAAAGCCACACACAACGATCTAGGAACCAACGCGTCCCGAGCAACCCTCCGGCCAAGATACAGTCAGCGCAAAGCGACCTCGTTCTCCCGCGGCGCCAACGCCTTGTCCCCCAGAAGCAGCATCCGGGTTTTCACTGTCTGACGGTCCACCGACGCCGTGATCGCTTCTTGCACTTGGGCAAGAAGGCTGGTCTTGCTGGTCAAAAGGGTTTTGGCCAGTTGCTTGCGCACACGGGTTTTCGTGCGTCCACTGAACAAATGCTCACGGCCGGGAAGGCGGTCCGGCAGTTTTCGGGCAAAAGCTGGCGCATCAATCCGGGCAATCCATTGCTGCAGCGGCCGCCCACCCAGCGCAGCCGCAGCGGCTAGCCCTCCGGTCAAGAAAGGGATACCCCCCATCACCGCATCGATTGCCACCGTGACAGCAAAGGCCAAGCTTAAAAGCGCGGCCTGCACAATTGTTTCAAACGGAAGATCGAGCCGTGCCGCCGAGAACCGAAACGCTTTGGGATCGATGGCGTGCTCAAAACGAAGCTGAATAT
This sequence comes from Pseudomonadota bacterium, assembly GCA_039033795.1. Classification (GTDB taxonomy): domain Bacteria; phylum Pseudomonadota; class Alphaproteobacteria; order Caulobacterales; family Parvularculaceae; genus Parvularcula. The sequence goes on from JBCCBY010000041.1 coordinate 6,070, forward strand.
CGCGAGATATTCCGTAAACGGCATGGAGACGGTCGAGTTCTCGGTCAACATCGTGTTTGACCTCATCCCGCCACCAGGCATTGATCGTATCGACAAAGAAGTGGGAACCTGGCCCATTGTTGAGCCAAAGATGATAGCGCTGCTCAATCTCTTGGCGAACGTCTTGACCTGTTTTGAAGGCTCCCTCCTTCCACTGATCCAAGACCGGGGCGACAAGGCCATCAAAAATCTCATCAGCCAACCCGATGCTCAACCGCTCTTGCAATGGCTCAAACGCCGTTTCGATCAGGCCCGGTAATCGATCGCTAAGGAGCTGCCTCGCGGCTTGCGAAAACGCCTCGACGCTGTCTCGCTTGCGGCCCCATCGGGCCAAACCGCGCGCGACCATATGGGAGGGTTCTGGATCCTTAAGAACAATGCTGTCCGTGGTCGGTGTATCAAAAACGCGGCGTGTGATTGTTTCCGTAAATGGCATGCGCGAGGCACCGCCGGCCAACAAGACCCGCCCATAACCCGCGCCGCGGCGTTCAATCGCTCGCTTCAGAGACCGCAAGCTCATCTCAAAAATGTCTTCCCAGCTCCGTCCCCGCATGTCCTCAGGATCAAGAACAAGAGAAGCAGATGGATTAAGGGCCCGATCATAGGGCGCTTGGCGAAAGGCGCTGAACTGCTGCCCGGTGACGCTGATCTCCAGACTATGGCGTTGACCATGCGTAAAAAAAGGTTGCAACGGCGCGCCGCTCACCACCTCCTGGTCATCGATAGGGGCATCGATAAAAAACTGCTCCTTTGTGCGGCGTGCGTAATAGAGCCAAAGATCTCGGTAATGAGGGTTACGCTCGAGAAAAGTGACGGCCTTGGGCGTTTCCGCCAGCACGGCCTCAAGGACCCGCCGATCAAAAAAAGAAGCCCCCAGATCAAGACCTGCATCAAGCAAGGGTGATGCGCCCTGCTCTGGCGCAATCAGAGAGAAGTCCAAAGTCGACGAGCCGATGTCAATGACAAGAATATTCTGGCCCCGGGCGGCGACCGAGAGTGGTGAGTGCGGATTATCGATCGCTTGAAGAAGAGCGGCACGAGACTCTGGCACCACCCTGACCTCGGCACCTGCCATGGGCGATGCCGCCAGGCCTTCGATCAGGATGTCCTGGTACTGCTGAATGTCTTCATCCGCTGACCATCCCGATGGACAACCAACAGAGATCGACGCACCCGCCCACCCTTGTGGAGGTTGGGGTGTAAACGCAGCTTCCGCCAAGCACGTCACGAAAAAGTCTCGAAGATCCGCCCTTGCCGCGCCCAAGTCTTTTGGCCGCGTTTTGAAGGCGGCGCGAAGTTGTGGCCCATCGGTGCCTTGCGCTTTAGAAGCCTCCCGGATCGCCCTGCCACCGATCACAAGGACAGGCAGTCCGTCACGATGAACCCGCGCCAGCGCGGTGGGCTGGATCGATTGACCCTGGATCTCCACAGAGATGGGGGCCGTTTGCAGGTGCCCCTCCCCGCCTCCACAGAGCGCAAGCGCCGTGTCGGCGTGGCCCAGGTCAAAACCTAAATAGTGTTGCACCATCAGTTGTGCCTACGGACTATCACACCAAAGACGGATTTCTCCGAACGCTTTTGGTGAACCAATGCAGGCTTAAGAACAAGCTCCTCGTGCACATCAGGATCGACCATCACCTCAAAAAGGTCTGGCGAAAAACGCCATTGCAACGCGTACCCAGCCTTGGTGGCCAATCGTTCGGCATTCCGCCGCAACTCCTTGTTGTCTTGGTGATCATCCGTCCTGGTTGCCGCCAGAATATCCTGCAAAAGACTGAAGACGTCCTCTTGGGCGATAGAGGCATCACAGTCCCGGTGATCCTCAAGGGCCATCGGTGCCGTCGCTGAATCAAGGCTTTGGTCTGCGGCGGATAGAAGGCCTTCAAGTTTAGCGGACACCGCCCGCGGACGCGGCGGCGTCTTGACGCGCGCGCCCTCTTCGGTCCGTGTACCGATGGCCAAGGACAGAACCGCCGCAACACCGCATGCGCCTGCCAAAAGCACACTGGCATCCGCCACCAACGGCGCTGACGCCGCCAACAGCAAGCCCGTGCTGTAACGTGCGATGATGCGCGGCACACGTTGGCGCCAGGTCAGCGGGCCTTTTTTGGGCTGCGTGTCACGGGGTGGTGAAAAGGCGCCGGCGAGGGTCAAGGCGCGTTCGGTCACTTGATAAATCTCATCAAGCCGCGCTGCACTATAGGCGTTGGAGCGATCGCGCGCCGCCGCGAACAGCGCCTCCAATTGGGCTTCCGCTGCCGCCCGATCGGTCGGCTCCTCCCACTCGGGATGGTCCGATAGCACGTCCTGCAGCGGTGTTCGCATAGGCCTCACTCAACTCGCTCGACCTTATATGAGGTGCGCCCCATGGGATCGCCAGCCCCCAAAAGACAGCCTCGTGTCAGTGCGTGTGGTTCAGCTCACCGCCTTGGGTGAAGACAAGATCGCGCGCGCCGTCTTGGGTTCGATCCATCACATGATTGGTCCACTGATCATAAACCGTGGAAAGGATCGCACTGTCGATCACCTTCAGCGTAGGTGAGGCGGTGAGGTACAAAAGGATCGCGCGGCCATCCACCTCTCCACCAAGAAAAGAAAGCGTCTCCCCGTTGGTGGTGAGGCCCTGGACGGAGAGTTGTGCCAACGCTTTATGCTCTTCGCGGGTTTCTAAATTGTTGGCCGGCTGATTGTTGGCAGAAAGCAAAACAATCGCGTCCTCTGCATGAAGACGAAGGGTGACCGCCGTGATCGGCTCACCCCCAAGATTTGAATCTTCGAGGGTGATGTAGACTTCAGGCATGCGATGGGCCTGCGCCGCGGCGGTGAAGGCGAGCAACAGCCCGCCCATCGCGCCGAGGATTGTTTTAACGGCCACCATCCGCCGCATCCTCAAGCGACATATCAGGACTATCGTCCTCATCGACGCCCTTCTCGTTGCCGTTAAGCTCCACGAGGCTATCCGCCATTTGGTTGTAAGGCGCGCCGCCAGATTTATAGAGCTCAAACCGGCTTGGGCGGACCTTTTGCGGAAACGCATTGTTATGCGCATCGGTGTCGGCGATTTCATGATGCCGATCTATCTCGACACTGACTATTTCTTTATCGGAGATAAACAACTTGTCCGTTTCCTCGGCATTATAACGCCAGATTTCTGCGGGAAGCTGGATGTCTTCCATCGTTCCATCGGCATAGGTCAGTGTAAGGGGGATCGGCATGACCAATCCGCCAACGTTCTTGAACGAGACGGTGTGAATAAAAGGATCACGCGCGAGCATGCGATCAAAAAGAGCCCGTTCTTGGCTGTTGAGATCATCGTAATAATCATCGCCGCTGATGAAATCCTGATACTCGTTGCGCTGCTCATTGTTGGGCTCGAAGACATCATTATCGGTGTAGAAATCACCCAATTGCTCCGTGCGCCGCTGATAGCGCGTTTCGATTCCTTCCTCGCGGTTGCGCAGAACCGTCAAAGGCAGCGGCGTTGTTGCCGCCTTTTCCGCCCGGGCCAAGGGGCCTTCCACATCAGGATCGAGGGTCGAGATTTTGTTGGTGGTGAGGCCCGTGACAGCGATATCGACATGGTCTGTCGTGTACCACCAACCACGCCAGAACCAATCGAGATCCTTGCCCGACACCTCTTCCATCGTCCGGAAAAAATCCGCTGGTGCGGGGCGCTTGTATTTCCAGCGACGTGAATACTCGCGGAACGCCTCATCAAACAGCTCGCGGCCAAGAATTGTCTCCCGCAGAACCGTCAGACCTGCAGCCGGCTTTGAGTAGGCATTCGGGCCAAACTGAATGACACTGTCCGACTGCGTCATAATCGGCACTTGATAGTCGGAAGCCATATAATCGGTGATATAGTCAAGCAGATTCACTTCACCGCGGAAGGTGGGATATCGCTCTTCCCACTCCAGCTCCGCCATATACTCAAGAAACGTGTTGAGACCCTCATCCATCCACGTCCACTGACGCTCATCAGAATTCACGGTCATGGGGAAGTAAATGTGGCCGATCTCGTGGATAATCACACCGATCAGGGCATATTTTATCTGCCGGGAATAGGTGATCTCGCCATTGGGTGCGTCCTTCGTGTTAGGACGATACCCGTTGAATGTGATCATCGGGTATTCCATGCCGCCGCGTTCCCAGGAGTTCACCGATTGTGACGTTGGGTACGGATAGTTGAACGAGAACTTGTTGTAGACATCCATCGTGTGGATGACCGCCTCTGTCGAATATTTCGACCAAATCGGCTCCGCCTCATTGGGGTAAAAACTCATCGCCATGACGAGGGGGTTCTCGTCGTCATCCTGCTCATAGCCCATTGCGTCCCAGATAAACTTACGGGAGCTGGCCCAGGCAAAATCGCGAACATTTTCAGCCGCAAACCGCCAGGTTTTCATCCGGGTGGTGCCTTCTTCTTCGTTCTCCTTCGCTTCATCAGGGGTCACGATAAAGACAGGGCTATCAGCTGTTTTGGCCTCTTCCAGGCGGCGGCGTTGTTGCCGGGTCAAAACCGAGCCTGGGTTTTGCAGGACACCGGTGGCACTGACGATATGATCAGCAGGCACCGTGATCGCCACATTATAGTCGCCAAATTCAAGCGTGAACTCGCCGCGCCCCAAAAAGGCTTTGTTGTGCCAGCCTTCATAATCCGTGAACGCCGTCATGCGCGGGAACCATTGGGCGAGGAAAAAGATCGTGTCGTCCGTTGGCTCTTCGGCGTCGACGGGGAAGCTTTCATAGCCGCCGCGGCCACCAACGACGCTCTCATTGATGATGTTGAACGACCAGGGGATCGTGAACCCGATTTGGCCCCCTGGTGCGAGGGGCTCGGGCAGGTCAATGCGCATCATCGTGTCGACGATTGTCGTCGCCAACGAATTGCCATCGGTGTCGGTCACATCGCCGATTTTGAAGCCGTGATCGACCCGCTCCAGCTCTTCAAGCCGCTGCATCGCGGCGAAACTCACCGTTGGCGTCGTATTTGAACCGGGACGACGCCCGATATCAGCCAGGCGCTCCGACATCCGCGCCGTCGAGCCATCGGCAAACCGGTTTTGATCGAGCTGCACCCACAGATAGCGAAGCGTATGCGGCGAATTGTTGGTGTAGGTAATATCCTCACTCGCCTCGATGCGCTTGGCCTCTTCATCGAGCATCACAGAGATGTCATAATCGGCACGCTGCTGCCAGTAAGCAGGACCAGGCTCGCCCGTCGCCGCACGAAACATGTTGGGTGTTGGCAGCACATCATCGAGCTGTTCAAAGGCCCGGGCACCCGATCCCACACCTGTGAACGTTGGCTCCTTGCCCTCAGCGCCGAAGGCGGCCGCCATCAGAACAGAACCAGCCGAAGCCAGCAGCACACAAAGACGCAACATAATCGAACTACCCCATATCGTTTCGCGGCAACCTAGCGCCCAACCCCTGAAGAGCAACCCGGGGAGCGGCTTTCATCGCATTGATCTGTTGCAAGGTTCACAGCGCAGCCGCCCGGTGTCTAATGAAGGCTGAGGCGCAGCTGAATATCATGCGCGCTGAGCGGCTCCAAAAGCGCGCGATCATCCTGCGTCAACCGCGCGCCCTTTTTGATGTAGTCTTTGACCAGGAACGCTACCTCACTGGTTGACTTGTAGTAAAAGTCTGCATTCCGTTGACTGAGTTCTTCGACCAATTGCAGCAACAGTTTGACCTGCTTTTCAGCCTGAAGGTCTTCGCGTTTTTCTTCCATCATGTCCTAATTTGTGTGTTGCGCGGCTAGTCCAACAGATAGCGGTTCAAAAACCGAAGGCTCGTTTCGAATTGATGGCGGCCGACAAGCCCACTCCGAATGCTGTGGCGTTGACCAGGATAGGTCATCATCTCAAACGGCGTCGCCGAGGCCTGGAGTGCCGCAAAGACCCGGGTTGAGTTGTCGAAGATGACGTTGTCATCGGCCATTCCGTGCACGATCAGGAGTGGCACGGAGAGCTCATCGAGATATGGAAAGACCGAGGACGCCTCGTAACCATCGGGGTTGTCTTGCGGCGTTTGCATATAGCGCTCGGTGTAGAAGGTGTCATAGAGCGTCCAGTCCGTCACTGGAGCACCAGAGACAGCAGCAGCATAGGTTCCTTTGGGTGCCCGCAGCGCCAGATGGAGGGTCATGTAGCCGCCATAAGACCAGCCGGTGACGCCGATCCGGTCTTCGTCAACATAAGAAAGCGAGGCCAAAAACGCCGCACCCTCTAATTGGTCCGTGACCTCAACCCCGGCCATGGCTTTAAAAAGATGGTCTTCGAAGGCCTTTCCTCGACCGTCCGCACCGCGATTATCGAGGGTAAAGACGACATAACCCTGTTGCTGCCAATATTGCTGCTGTGGCCTGCCAAAGCTGTTTCTGACCAGCTGAACTCCCGGACCGCCGTAAACGTAATGGATGGCTGGATACGTCTTGTTTGGGTCGAAATCATGGGGCTTTAAGATCGAATAATGAAGAACCGTTCCGTCTTCGGCTTGCAGTGTACCGAACTCCGGCGTGCTGTGTGCCGCCAAATATGGCGTGTAGGGATGGTCTTGATCAAGCGCGTTTTCCTCGATCCAAGCGATCCGTTCACCGTCGGACCGATACAATCCGGTTTGCACAGGTTGGTTGGTGTTCTGGGAGCGGCCAACAAAGCTTGCCGCGTCAGGTGCCATGCTGATCGCCCAGGTGGAACCTGGTGCAGTGATCCGCTCCGGCTCGGTCGGCGACCGATAACTCACCTGATAGAGATGCCGTTCAAGCGGTGTGTCTTTGTGGCCGACAAACGTCACGGTGCCGGCCTCTTGGTCGACACTGCCAACCGACAAGACCTGCCATTCACCCGATGTCACCGCGACTTTCTCACCCGTGTCGGCAAACCGATAGATGTGGCGATACCCACTCTCTTCTGTGGTCCACAAAAAGCCTTCATCAAGCGCTCGAAAATCCTTGGAAAGATTAATCCAAGCTGCCTGGTCCTCGGTGTAGACCTCGGTCACATCGCCATTGAGCAAGTTGACACGGCTGAGCGTGAGCTTGGTCTGATCGCGATTCACCGTTTGAATAAAGAGGCGCTCCGGGCTCGCCCAATTGACGCGCGCCAGATAGGTATCCGAGGACGCGCCCCAGTGAATTTTGAGCGCTCTGCGTTGCCCTATTCGTTTGATGTAGAGATCCACCACCGCATTGGGCCGGCCAGCCCGTGGGTAGCGCTGCTCAACCAACGCCACGTCCCCCGCAGAGATATCAAACCGCGGAACGATGTCGACACCGGTTTCGTCCGTCTCGGTAAAGACCATCGCGCGATCATCCGGGCTCCACCAATTGCCGGTGTAGCGCGACATTTCCTCCTGGGCGACAAACTCCGCGGTTCCGTAGGATACGGCGCCCTTGCCCTTTGGCGACAGCCGCCTCTCCTGCCCGTTGGCAAGATCGATCACAAAGAGCGAACCGTCGCGCAGAAAACTGACATAGCCGCCCGATGGGCTGACCTTGGCGTCATATTCAAAAGCTTCCGTGTCCGTCAGTTGGCGGACTGAACCGTCGGCCAACGTCACGAGAAAAAGGTCGCCGGCGAGGGGCACAAGGATGACCTCCCCCGCTGAGTCCCATTGATACTGAACAATCCCGCGAGAGGACGCGATCCGTTTGCGCTCGCGGATCGCCTTTTCTTCCTCAGACAGCTCAAAACCATCGGGCTCAATGGTGGCGCTGTCGACCAGCATCGATGCTTCACCTGAGGCGACGTTATAAGCCCAAAGGTCAAAGCGCTCCTGATCATCCTCTCTTGGTTTGAGGAACGTCACCATGGTGCCGTCAGGTGAATAGACGACCGAGCGAGGACTTGGTCCGGTGAGGCTCGGGTTATCAAAGATTCGCGCGGCGGTGAGCTCTTCGGCGGCAACCAGCGATGGACAACAAATGGCGAGAACGGCGGGCAGCAAACCCCGTTTGAGCGTGATCAACATGATCAAGAGCCTTGCCGCAAACAGCCGATCAGGCCAACGGCAGACGACAGGCCCGCGGCAGAATGCTTAAAATTGCCGTGGTTTTGGTTACCCAGATACCTCAATAAAGTGTCTCCACCCACCACTCTTGGGTGTGATGTCATATCATTGGTTATTGCTGTGCAGCATGGTAAATTGTTCCGCATCCGAAACGAACACCATTGATATGAGGGTTTGTTCCCTAGTGCGTTGTGCTGACTGCAAAAAGTCGCCTGAACTGTGCAATCGATAGTTGATTAAAATTCGCACTAATGGTTTATACGGTTTCAATTAACCTTAACAGATCGCTCGTCATGCGTGCGATCAAGAGTTGGAGAGACCGATGATGGGTGCTGCCAAAGTTGTTGCTGCGACAATCGCGCTTCTTTTCGCTGGATCAACTGCTTCCGCAGGCGACTGGATGGACATCCTTCCTGCTCAAGCTTCCGGGGATTGGATGGATATCCTCCCAGCACAGGCTTCTGGGGACTGGATGGACATTCTTCCGGCCCAAGCTGCGGGCGATTGGATGGATATCCTTCCCGCGCAAGCTTCCGGAGATTGGATGGATATCCTACCGGCTCAGGCCGCTGGGGACTGGATGGACATTCTTCCAGCCCAAGCAGCGGGTGACTGGATGGACATCCTTCCTGCACAGGCTTCCGGAGATTGGATGGATATCCTACCGGTGCAGGTTGCTGGTGATTGGATGGACATTCTCTAAACAGTCGTCGCAAGAGACTTTTAAAACGATAAAGAAAGGCGGTCCGTTGAGGATCGCCTTTTTTATTGGCGTGGCCAGGGCTTATCGGGTCACCCGGTCTGGTGATATCGATTTCAACGACAGAGCAAGATGTTATGGAGAACAATTCATGTCGGACCTTGC
>JBCCBY010000042.1:0-14761 GCA_039033795.1 Pseudomonadota bacterium
TCGATCAGGCAACTTACCCCAAGCTCCGTGTGCCCTTTGTGACCACGGTGGCAGATCACGCCCAGGCGAGTATCGAGTCGCTGCGTGCGATAGACCGTGCGACGAGTGCGGATACCATTGTTGCTGCCCTGACAAATGCGCAAGCCTATGACGACTTGGCAAAGATGTTCCTCTTTATGCTGCCCAAAAGAGAAGCCGTTTGGCTTATTTGCCTATGGGCGCGTGGTCAGGAAGGCGCCCGGCAGATTGCCGGGATGGAGGTTGTTCCGTCTAAGGCGTTGGGGCTGGCTGAGGAATGGGTGAGGACGCAAGACGATGCGTTGCGTTATAAGGCTCAGGCCGCAGCGGATTCAGAGGAAATGAACGGACCGGGCGCCTGGGCGGGGATGGCGTCCTTTTGGAGCGGCAAATCGCTGGCGCCTCCTGAACGTGACCCTGTTGCGCCCGATGACGCGATGACCGGGATTGCGGGGGTTTGCGCGCTTGCTTTGGCAGCTGCGGAGGGGGATATGGGTCGACCGTTTTTGGGCTATGATGCCTGTGCGGAACTGGGCCGGGATTTGGGCCAGGGCGGGTCCGGCTCGGGTGTTCTTGAAGCCGCGTTGGCGCGCTACGCTGAGGAACATGAAAGGTCAAAATCGTGACGATTTATATGCAACACGGCGAGGTCTATGGTGCGTCGAAGGAAGATGACCATGTGGGTTGGTCCAGTGTCCTCAGCTTAACGGTCGGCATGGACAATCATGGCGGCCAGAGCATCGAAACCTTCTTGTCGACGGGGCAGCAGTATCAGAAAGTCTTTCGGCCCTATGAGGTGGTGCGGATCGCCGATGAATCGACACCCTTGCTCATCCGCCAGTTCGATAACGCACAGTTTTCGCCCGAAGTGCGCTTCAAATGCCTCGGCAATGGCGAAGATGGAAACGAGTACACCGTTTACGAATTTACGTTTAAAGAGGTGACGATACGAAGCATCGATCTTGATTTCGAACATGATCGGTACATTGAGCGCATGATGTGCATGTATCGCCAGTTGATCGTGAAACACCCCCAAACGGGGAATGTCGGCGACAGCACCAATCCCAACTAGGGCACACGGCATGTCATCGATCAAGATTGTCTTGAGACGGTCAGATGATCCGTCCCAGCGTTCGATCGATGAACGGTTGCTGTCCGGCGCTTTGATTCGTATTGGTCGCCGTCCTCCGCCTGCAGAACTTGGCGAACGCGGATATTGGCAAATCGACGATAAGTCGATTTCGCGCACCCATTGCGAGATTTTTTCGCGGGGTCATGATCTCTTCATCAGTGATTTGGGTTCAACCAATGGCACCACGGTGGGCGGTCAACGGCTCGAACCGCAGCAGCCGGTTGGTATTTCACCGGGCGATAGCGCGGTGCTTGGCGAACTCTTTATCCTGACGATTGAGGTGGTTGCAGAAACAACAGGTCCAGTTATTGAGCGAGCGTCGGGACCATTTGGTCAAGAAACGCCCTCGTCTCCGTTTGAACCAGGACCTGCTTCCAACCCGTTCGCTTCGCCTGCTGACACCAACGCGAGCGCACCGTTTCCGTCTGCTGCTGCGCCGTCACCTGCTCCATCAGCATCCCCAGCCCGCGGCGCCGGTTTTCAAAGCAGCGGTGCCTTGAACGGTATTTTTGACGACAAAAAGCCGTCCAACGTCACGCCTCGCCCTGTTCCTCAGGACACCGGCGGCAGCACGCTTGATCAGGTGGTGTCATGGGAACCCAATATAGGAAGTCTTTCCACGGATATTCCAGTGGACTGGGATGGTGGCGGTGCCGCGAGCCAAGAAGAAGACCCCTTTGGAACTGCCGCCGCAGCCCAGGTTGAGGGCGCTGAAAAGGCAGGTGGCGAGGGAGATCTTTGGGGGGAGGGGTCGGGCGCAGACGGATCAACCTCCCGTGACGACAAGGCCCCATCGATGTCGCCTGCCGCTCCCCTGGAGGCCAAGGCGACGCTGAGCTCTTTTCTTGAGGGCGCCAATCTGCCGCTCTCTTCCTTCGCCGATGGTGATCATGCCGGTGTGCTCAAACGGGCGGGAGAGATCTATCGCCAGGCCGTGCTCAACTACGCCCAGTTTCTCATGAACCGAGACAAAGTGAAGGAAGAATACCAGGTCGAGCGCACGCAGATTGGGGCCCAAAACAACAGCCCACTGAAATTTTTGCCGGCAGAGCAAGCCGCTGAGCATATGTTAAAAGAGCCGATGCCTGGATTTTTGGATGGTCCAGCGGCCTTTCGCGATGCGAGCTTGGATATCAAGCGACATCAGGTTGGGTTGATGGCGGGCACGCGAGCGGCGCTGGAGGCGCTGCTGGCAGAGGTCGAGCGAGCGGCAGAGGCCCAGCAATCAAGCGGCATCAAGCTTCCCTTTGGCGGAAAACAGCCTTCCGATGAAACTCTTGTGGGTGTTTTGGCGCGCCTGCGAGAAGAATTCCAAGGGAATGGCAGGGGCGTTGTGTTCGAGGCTTTCCGAAGCGCCTACGATCGTGTCACACAAGAGGGTGAGGATTAACCCCGCACCATAACGTGCGCGAGCGCGAGAAGAAGGAGACCCCCCGTGCAGAGCATCTTTCGTGTTGGTCTTTTGCTGTTCATTCTGGCCGCGTGTGCGCCGAAGCCTCCCTCTGTGGTGGTGCCGCAAAAGCCTCGAACGCTGACGGTCAACTTTGCTGGCGCGGAGGATCTGAACCCTGCGCTGAACGGAACACCAGCCCCCGTTCAGGTCCGACTTTTTCTGCTCAATGATGTCGAAGACTTTGAGAATGCAGGATATTTTGATCTCATGGAGAACCCAGAATCAGTTCTATCGTCGGCGCTCCTTGGTGAGGAAAAGCTCTTTGTCGAACCGTCGGCTGGCGCAACATTTAAGGGCGATATTGATGCAGCGGTGACCCATGTCGGCATCGTTGTGGGGTTCCGCGACTATGATGATGGGGTTTGGCGCCTCGCGGTGCCCGTCGAAAAACGCCGCATTGGGGGCTTGCGGCGCGACTATCGTCTAGAAGGCAGCAACATCAGCGAATCCGAGGATAAGTGATGCGGTCGCGTCTGTCAGGCAGGGCAATTTTATGACAGGAAGTAATCGCGTGGTTTGGACAGAGGGGATGTTTCTCCGTCCACAGCACATGCAACAAGCAGATCGATGGACAGAGTCGGCGCTTCAGCGTGCACTTCATGCATCGTCCGCTTACCCATGGGGTCTCACTGAATGCTTGATCAACACCGAGGCACTGGAGCAAGGTCAATTGTCTCTTCAGCGTGCCGCAGGTTTTCTTCCTGACGGTACGGATTTTGACACTGACGATGAAGCAGGTCTCGTTGGTCCCTTGCCCTTACCCATTGAACCTGATCCTGATTTGCGTGATGCGGTCGTCTATCTCGCTGCACCAACGCGCCGCACTGGTGCCATGGAATTTGCTTCTGATGAAGCAACATCGGTGACCCGTTATAGGGGGACACTGACCGATACAATCGATGTGAGCGCTGCGTCCGATGCGTCTGAACGTCCGCCAATCGAGGTGGCCCGCCTCAATCTTTCCCTCAAGACGAGTGCGGATGACCTACAAGGCTGGTCGGCCATTCCCGTGACGAAGATCATTGAGCGCGAGGCCAATGGAAAGCTTGTGTTGGATGACGATTTCATCCCCACCGTGATGACGTGTTCAGCGTCCCCGCGTATTGTTCGTCTTCTGCAAGAGGTCAGCGGGATGGTGGAGCAGAGAGCTGAGGCTCAAGCTTCTCAACTCGGCACGCCGACCGCCGGCGGTGCCTCTGAGGTTCGAGACTTTCTTCTGATGCAGCTTCTTAATGGTGCGGGTGCTGAGCTCGCCCATGTGGCATCCCTTGATTCTCTTCATCCAGAACGTCTTTACACCGTTTTCTACCGATTGGCATCAGAGCTCGCGACGTTTTCCGGCAGTGCCCAGGCTGGAGGCGATGCATTTAAGCGTCCCCAATTGGATGTTTACAATCATGGCGACCTCACTGCGACCTTTGAGGCCGTGTTGGCCTCGATTCGTGCGGCGCTTGCACGCCGCAGCCTGGGCAGGGTCTTGCCTATTCCGCTCGAGCATCAGGGGGATAATCTCTACACTGGTCAAGTGACCGATCGTTCTGTGTTCGGTGCTGCAAGTTTTGTGCTGGTGGCGAGTGCGGCGGCGCCGAAAGACAAGATGATGGAGCATCTGCCAAACCTCATCAAAGTGAGCGCGGTGGAGTCGATTCAACAGCTTGTGCATGGTGCTGTGCCTGCGGTTCCGTTGAAACCGCTGTCGATCATTCCTCGCCAGCTGCCGCCCGACAATGAAGCGGCCTACTTTGAGATCGATGTGACCAGCCCCAGCTGGCAGGAGCTTGAACGTTCTGCAGGCGTTGCTGTTCATGTAAGTCAGGCGCCGCGTGATCTTCGGCTACACATGTACGCAATCAGGAGCACCTGATCATATGAGCCGGGATCCCTTCGAATTCGATGACGAAGCCACCGTGGTCCCCGGGTTGGGCGGAGCCAACAAAGAGGGGGGCGGAGCACCGCAAACACCAGTTCCGCCAACGCAAACCCCTCCGACCCCTCCGCCTGCTGGTGATGCAGTTTTAGGAGGCGCAGCCACGCCTCAGGCCAGCTCGTCGCCACCAACGCCGCCTCAGCCCGCAACGCCCCGTCGAAGCCTCACCCCACAATCCTCCGCACCAGCACCTATTGATGGGCCTATTGAAACAATTGGTCCCACACCTCTTATGACGGCCGCCGCGGAGTTACTTCTCGAGGCGGGCGTCAAAGGTCAAATGGCCATGCATCCCGACCCCTCTGGCTTTCGTCGGCAGGCGGAATCGATGCTCCAACGGTTTCATACACGTGCAAGGCAAATGGGTGTTGACGAGGGGGAGTTGGAGTGGGGAAGTTTTATTCTCACCTCGTTGGTTGATGACGTGGTCATGTCCACCCCCTGGGGACAGCAGGCAATGTGGAGCAATGACAGTCTGTCGACGAAGATCCACGGCAACGCAATGGGGGGCGAAAAAGTCTACGTGATGGCTGAGCAGCTCATTCAACAGCCTGAGCGCTATCCTCAAGCGTTAGGTCTTCTGCATGCAGCCTTTTGTGCAGGTTTCCAGGGACAGTACCGCGGCAAATCAGATGGCCGTGCACTGATCGATTCAACGCGTGAGCGTGTGTTCCAAGCCTATGAGCGGGTTCGCCCGAGAGCGGAAGGCGCGCTGTCACCGCGTTGGCAAGGAAGTGGCCAAGGGCATACACCCCTTATCGCCTCAACGCCTCTGTGGGTGTTTATCGCAGGCTTTGGCGTCATTGCCCTCATCATCTACACAGCGCTCTTGTTCGATTTGGCGCGGCGCGGAAACGCGGCGATTGCACCGCTCGCACAAGCGGCGACGCCGACCCTGATCGCACCGGAGGAAACGCCTCCGCCGCCCCCTGTCCGTAGCGACCCTTATGATCAGATCGAGGAGATTTTGCGTCCTGATGTCTATAGCGGTCGCGTGCAACTTGAAAACTTCCCCAATGCTGTGCGCGTTGTTTTACAAAGCACACAAGAGGGTGAGTTGTTTAGAAGCGGTGGACACGAACCATCCGCTGTCTTTGGTCCAACCCTTGATCGTGTTGCAGAGGCTGCAGAGCTCACATCCGGCGCGATCTTTGTAGAAGGGTATACAGATAATCAGCCGATCCGATCCCTGCGTTATGGCGGCAGCAATGTGCGCTTATCAGAAGAGCGCGCGGCGTCTGTGGCTGCTCGCGTTGAACAGCAGATCACCCCGGGGCGTCGTGTCGAGACGAGGGGGTACGGGGCGGACCGGCCCATCCGAGGCGTCGACCAGAGCACACCGGCGGGCCGACGTCTCAACCGGCGCGTTTCTATCACTTTATCGAAACGCTGATCGCGCATGGCGAGAAGGACGAACTCATGCTGAACACGCTGCGTGACATACTCGGTAAGCCCATCGTCATCCGGCCGTTGGGCGCGGTGCTGTTGGCCGTTGTGATTTGGTTTGTTGGTCCACTGATCGCCATTGCAGGCTTTGCGCCTCTTGGTTCGTGGATCGTTCGGCTGGTCTTGATTGCGTTGATCTTCGGCTTTGTCGGGTACACCCTCTACCGTGACCGTAAAAGAGCAGCAGAAGCTGGCGATGGGATCGTTCAGGATCTGGCATCCCAACGGGCTGAGGCGGGTGTCGCCGAGATCGGACAGAAATTCGATGCTGCGCTCGATCAGCTGGGCGGCGGCAACCGCACAAAGCTCTATGAGTTGCCCTGGTATGTGATGATTGGTCCTCCGGGATCGGGCAAAACAACGGCCTTACGCAATGCTGGTCTTGGTCTCTATAATGACAAAGCAGGTGATGTCACCGTCGCGGGAATAGGCGGAACCCGGAATTGCGACTGGCTTTTTGCCGATGAGGCTGTCTTGATCGATACGGCTGGACGCTTCACCACCCAAGACAGTGATCAAAACACCGATGCTCAAGAGTGGCTCGGTTTTTTAAGCATCTTAAAAAAGCGTCGGCCGCGGCAACCCCTTAACGGGCTCATTGTTGCGGTACCCGCCGATACACTGGCAGGCCAGCAAGATGTTCGCGACCAACAAGCTAGACAAATCCGATCACGAATAAAAGAAGTCACCGATCAGCTTGGGATGCGCCTTCCGGTCTATGTCGTGCTCACCAAAGCTGACCGTTTATCGGGGTTTGAAGAGTTTTTCAGCGAACTGACCGCTATAGAACGAAGCCAAGTCCTGGGTTTCACTTTTCCTCTTGATCGCTCAGAGGACGGCGCAGCGGTTAGTCTCGCAGCATCCGAATTTGATGCTCTTTCGTCATCGGTGGCCGCAAGGCTGCACGCCCGAATCGAACAAGATCGTGACCCAGCACGCAGGGTCCGGATGATTACATTTCTCCAGGAACTTGCCAACCTCAAAGGGCCGCTTCAGTCCTTTTTGACGAAGTGCTTTCGTCCCGATGCATTTAAGACCCAGCCGCTTCTGCGGGGTTTCTACCTGAGCAGCGCAACGCAAGAAGGATCTCCGATCGATCGGGTTTTGGGCTCGATGATGGCCGGTCTCGACACGCCAAGTGCGGCGATCCCTTCGAGGGGTGCGACAAAAACATTCTTTCTCGAACGATTGTTGAAAGACACCATTCTCACCGAAGCTGGCGTTGCGGGCACGAACCAGACAGCCGAAGCGAACATGCAAAAACGCCGGACTGTCTTCGTTGCAGCACTTGGTGTGCTGACAGTCCTTACCACAATCGGCTGGGGTTTCAGTTGGCGAAAAAATGCCAGCATGATCGCTCAACTTGAGGAGCAGACAGCGGCCTATGTGGCCGGGCTTCCCGAGGGCGGGTCAGCTGATCTTGAGGAGGTGACATCGCTCCTTAATCAATTGCGGGCGCTTACTTTTTCCCAAACTGCTGGGGAAGGGTTCCGCACGAGCGGTTGGTCATTAGGACTGGGTCAGCGCCGGGCGATACGGCCCCGCGTGGAAGGTGCCTACCACAATGCCCTCGATCAAATGCTCTTACCGTTGGTGATGGCGGATCTTGGTACAGACGTGAATGGTTTTGCTAATCAGCCTGCGGCGCAATACGAGGTCCTAAGGACGTACCTAACTGCAGGAGGACTGTGTGCAGCGTCTGACAAGGGTATTGCTGCACTCGTGACTTGGGTCAACGGCGGCTGGGCGGAGCGGTATCCTGGTACACGGTTTGAGCCCTTGCGGCGCGACCTCACACTCCATACCAGCGCGCTTTTTGATGACGGCCGCGCGGTTACGGCCTCATCGTTGCTTCTCGATGGAAACCTAATAGCCAGGGCACGGAGAAATATCGCGGCTTTGCCTGAGGATGCACGTCTCTATGCTGTCCTCAAAGCTGAAGCGTCGGCTGATGGTGGAGAGGCGATGACCGTAAGGCGTTTGGCGGGCGAGCGAGCGGATGCTGCTTTTGCCGAGTCAGGGGTAACGGTACCTGGGCTCTTCACCGGGACCTTCTACCGAGAGGAGCTGTCTGGTCGGAGTGATCGTGTTATTCGGCAGGCGGAGGACGAAAGCTGCGTTCTTGGTGACGATGTTGCGTCGCAAGCAAGCACGCCGACGCCTGTTCTCAAGGCCGCCATCGAGGAGCAATATCTCTCCGACTTCGTCGAACAATGGGATCTTTTGTTGTCGAGTGTTCAGCGCGCCGAAGCAGAGGGCGATGCGGTTATTGAGCAGATCCGGACGGCCACGCGGTTGGGCCAAGTCTCGCCTGTGCGTGCGTTGGTCCAAGAAATATCAACACTGACGGATGTGAGCACGCCCGAAACCGCTGTTGATCGAGGTGTCGATGCGACCGCCGCTGGTTTAGCGCAGCGGGCGCCTCGACCCGTTCGGGCGATGGCCGGGGGCGATGGCCGATCAGGCGATGTTTCTGAGACCGTGGTGGCGGCTTTTGCGCCATGGCGCCAAGCTGTTTCAGGCGATCCCGGACAATCACCAGTCGATGAAGCCTTGCGAGTCTTGTCGGACTATGGCCAGGCACTGAGTGATAATGCGAATGCGCGCCCATCGGAACAGCAAACGACACTGGCCGATGCGCGCGCTGCTGGACGTCGACTAGAAGGCGTGGCGGAGCAATTGCCGCGTGAGCTTGGTCGTTGGTTCACCTCTTATGTCCGTGCGGGGAGTGCTGTTGCTGCGAGTTCTGGACGGGCTGCTCTGAACAGTGATTTTCAAGGCTCGGTCGAGGATGTTTGCGAAAGCAGAATCGCCGGCCGGTTCCCTTTGCGGCGCGGTGCCCGTGATGAGGTGGGGCTGGGCGATTTCGAAGCCTATTTTGGTGACGGCGGAACGGTCGATACGTTCTCGAAGGATAAACTCTCGCCCTATATTGACCGTGTAGGGCGTGAATGGGTTGTGACGCCAGAAGGCGAACAGCTTGGAATCGACAGCCGTATGGTGGCAAGCTTTCAGGCGGCCCAAGATGTGCGCGATGCGTACTTCCAAGGGGGTGCGCCGGGCGCCAGTTTTAGCTTGATCCCGGTGTCGGTGACGGGAGCGTTAGAAGTTAGGCTCAATGCACTCGGCGAAACAATTACTTATGCAAATGGCGCTGCCCGGCCAGCGCGCCTCTCTTGGCCAGGCCCCGGCGGCGAGATCCGGATCAGTTTTCGTGGCTCTGATGGACAGACCAAAGGCAAAAGCTGGGAAGGAGACTGGGGCTTCTTCCGAATGCTGAGCGAGTCTCAGCGACGGCGAGTTGACGGTCGGACTGCGCAATACACTGTCACTGTCGGCGAAGGAACGTTCGTTTTCCAAATTTCCGCCAACAGTGTCGTCAATCCGTTCACCAGCACCGCGATCAATCAGGTCTCTTGTCGAGGGCCTGCTGCATCATGAGCCTGGGGTATTTCGGGAAACTCCCTGATCGGGGTGATTTTGTCTCGAGAGGCGTCACGCCAGAGTTGGAGGGTGCTGTCCATCGTTTTGGGTCGGCGCTCATTGCTGGTGGACAAGATCGGTATAAAGAACAATTTGCCGATGTCTTTGCGCAGATGCCACTTCACGCACTGCTGGCGGCCGAACGTGTGCTAACAAATGCGACAGTTATTGGACTCTTTGGTCCGAGCACTGATGCGGTTGGCCGACTCTTTCCGCTTTTTGTCTTGAAGGAAGGACCGTCGCGATCAGAAGAAAAGGGGGCAGACGCCTTC
Organism: Pseudomonadota bacterium; assembly: GCA_039033795.1. Classification (GTDB taxonomy): domain Bacteria; phylum Pseudomonadota; class Alphaproteobacteria; order Caulobacterales; family Parvularculaceae; genus Parvularcula. The sequence continues at coordinate 9,732 of JBCCBY010000042.1, forward strand.
ACGTCGATCGCAAAAATCGTTGATGATGCCGCCTTCGAAAAAACCCCTCTTGAGGAGTTTGAAGAGCGTCTAGCGTCAACGGATCTCTTCCTGAACGAGGACGACAAAGGTCTTGTTTTATCCCAATGGTCCACCAGTGGTCCGCTCACGAAGCGTTTCCAGTTCGCCTGTTTGGACGATGCGTGTTCGGAAGCGTGGCAAATCTTACCCCACGTTCAGGGAAGCACATGATGTCACAAACTCAATACGACTTCACGTATCGCTCCAGCGGCGCTAGCGATATTGGTACCGTCCGTAAACTGAACGAAGATAGCTTTGTAACGCGGGACGGTATTGGTTTATGGGCAGTGCTCGATGGCGTTGGAGGCCACGACGCAGGTGATGTGGCGAGCCGTATGTTGGCTGAAGCTTTGGCGGCGCTTCCCCAACCTTTGGGCGGCAAGACATTCCTGAACGATGTTGAGTACACGATCCTTGCACAGAACAAGGCCATGCTGGACCGTGTGGCCGCCGATCCCTCCATCACGTCCATGGGAACAACGGTGGTGGCGCTTCTTGCCTTTCGTGACCATGTCGCGTGCTTGTGGGTTGGTGACAGCCGTTGCTATCGGCTTCGAGGCGGGACGTTTGAGCAGATTTCGAACGATCACAGCCTTGTCCAAGAGCTGGTTGATGCAGGACATATCACCGAGCACGATGCGCGAACCCACCCCAGACGCAACGTTGTCACCCGCGCGGTCGGCGTTGATCCTGCGCTGATGGTTGATCAGCGACGTGAAAAAGTGCTTCCGGGGGACAGGTTTTTGCTCTGCAGCGATGGGCTCACGGGGCCGCTCGAAAATGATGAGATCGGTTTGATCCTTAAAGCCAATCCTGACGGTGCGGCGGCGTCTCAAGCCTTGATTGCACGGGCTCTCGAAAAACAGGCCAGAGACAACGTCACCGTGATTGTGATCGATGCCTAGGACAGATTGGGCAGGGGCCGCACACAACGGTTCCAAAACAGCGATTGTTTGGCTATTATAACGCATTAAGACTGCCACGGTCGGTGGTTGAAAGGGGATGAGACGATGCAAACTCGCATGACATGGGCCCTGTTGAGCGGCGCCGCCCTTGCGCTTGGCGCATCAGGTGCGACGGCCCAGGACGTGGACGATATTGTTGATGGGCTCGATGCGAGTGCGCGCGAGTATGAAGAGTATCAAGAGCAACAAGAGAACGCCTCGGGTGATGAACTGGACGACTTCTTCGGCGAGTCCGTTCAATCGGCCTGTGCCCAGGAAGATCGTGAATGCCGCGATCTCAACCTCGACCTCATCAGCGATGGCGGTGATTTCGTGCCCACCACGAAGGTCTCGTTGGCTGTCCGCTTTCTATACGACAGCGCTGAAGTTGCCGAGGATTCGGTTCCGGTGCTCGCTAGGCTCTGTACAGCCGTCCAAGAGCGACCTGACTTCGACGTCACGCTTGAGGCCCACACCGATGCGAAGGGCACCAAGGCGTACAACATGAACCTATCGTCTCGGCGCGCCGATGCCCTACGGAGCTACCTGATCGGAACCTGTGATGTGGCGGAGAGCCGCATTCGTGTCCGTCCTTTGGGCGAGGAGATGCTTGACCAAAATTATGGCGACTACGCGCCTGAGCAGCGCCGCGTTCTTGTCTACGCCCAGCCGCGGGGTGCATAATGCCTCCAGCGGCTCGCATGGGGGATATGCATGTCTGTCCGATGGTGACAGGCGTGGTGCCGCACGTCGGTGGACCTATCGTTAAGGGTCAACCCAACGTCTTGATCGCCAAAATGCCGGCCGCGCGCGCGACTGATATGGCGGCGTGCACGGGACCTCCCGATGTGATCACCAAAGGATCCGCAACGGTGATGATTGGAAAACTACCAGCAGCACGCATGGGCGATTTAACCGCCCATGGCGGAAGCATCGTTGCCGGTGCGCCCACCGTGATGATTGGCGGATAGAGGCAGAGCGCCCGCTTTCTTCGGACTTCTGTTTAGATCAAAGCCATTGATATCCGCAGGGTTCACAAGATTGAACAATCGGCCACGCGGTCGCCATGGTTATACTCGACCAAACCAAGGCTCACATGCATTTGCGACAATCTCGATTGTGCAGTTCTGGCGTGTAACAGGGGTGGATTCAAATCTGAAGTGCGAAATCTCGTGTCGATGGTCGAGATGACCCATGCGGGCTCTTCGGTAGACCTTCAGTATATTGATCGTTACTCTGCTGCCACGCTAGGAGTCGGGATGTTGGATGGACAGTAGTTATCGAGATAGGCTCTATGGGACGGCATTCCAGCAACGGTCTTGCTGACATTGGCGTCAATGGCGTTCAAAAACGTCGATAGCTCATCGGCCTGCATCGTATCGGCGATGGGATGATAGGTTTCGGGCATCAACCCCTGACCGAGCATCACCTGGACCCAGGAATTGTCAGCGAACAGCTCGTCGTTGGCGCGGAACACGCGGCCTGTCTCGCGGAAAAGATCCAACCGATGCTGAAGTCCTGCCGGTATTTCCATGTTCCGGCAATGCCGCCAAAATTCAGTGTCGGTTCTATCTGTCAGATGATAGTGGAGGACGATAAAGTCGCGGACATGCTCAAACTCATAAAGCATTTGGTTGTTGAATTCGTTGATGTCTGCCTGACTGATCCGCTCGTGGGGGAACATGCCGATGAGGCGGATCACCGCTCGTTGGATGAGATGAATGCTTGTGGATTCGAGCGGTTCGATAAAACCAGATGACAGTCCGATGGCGACGCAATTGCGGTGCCAATGCGCCCGTCTGGTTCCTGTTCTAAACCGAATAACACGAGGCTCCGTCAGCGGCGGCGCGTCAAGCTGGGAAAGCAAAAACGCATGCGCCTCATCTTCACTCATGTGACGGCTGCTGAAAACAATGCCGTTGCCTGTTCGGTGTTGGAGTGGAATTTTCCATCGCCATCCTGCGTTGTGCGCGATGGACCGCGTGTAGGGTAAAGGATCGCCCACTGACGGTGTTTGAATAGCGATGGCGCGGTCACATGGTAACCAATGGGTCCAGTCATCATAGCCAACGCCGAGTGTTTCTCCGATAAGGAGGCCTCGAAACCCGGTACAATCGAGAAAAAGATCCCCTTCGATCACCTCCCCATCATCCATCGTCACGCTGGCGATATCGCCCGTTGGCATGCGCGTCACATCAGCAATTTTGCCCTCTCGACGAACAACACCGTGACCTTCTGCCAGTCTTCGCAAATACGATGCGTAAGCGGAAGAGTCGATATGATAGGCATAATTGAGGCCAAGCTTGGGTAAATGGGCAAAACGCCCCTTCTCCGCTGCAATCAACTCTAGGCAGTAGTCACCAAATTCCTTTGCTACTCCCAGATCAACACCCCGACGCCAAAAATGCTGAAAGCCTGCTGACCAATGATCCTTGCCCGTTATACCGAAAGAATGAATATATCGGTGATTGACGTCTCGCCAGTTCTCAAAGGCGATCCCAAGCTTAAATGTACCGCTGACCGACTTCATCATCTCGGCTTCGTCGATCCCGGCAAAGCGGTTGTAGGTCAGCAGTGTCGGGATCGTCGCTTCACCCACGCCGACGGTGCCAATTGCATCTGATTCGATCAGTACACAGTCTACGACTTTTTCTAGGGTCTTGCTGATCGCTGCTGCCGCCATCCATCCAGCGGTTCCCCCTCCGGCGATGATCACTTTTTTTCGTTTTTTATGATCGGTCATTGCGTTTATCTCATCTCTTCAGACGGTTAACAAGGTACGATCGGGTTCGGCGCGCTGTCTCTGCGTCGATGGTGCCCAAGATACCTTTTGCATGCTCAGGAACATGCGCGGCTGTTTCTTCGTTGGCCTCGAAAACGTAATGATCAAATATATCGCGCCAAATGTCTCGTTCTGTTGGCGGAAGATCACGAATTGTCATCATCGCATGATTCAACACATCTTGCGGTGTACCGAGGAACGCAGGAACAGTGCGCCACCAATAATTGACGAGGATGTTGAATCCTGAAAGAGACTCCACATGGTGCCACCACATTGACGGGATAAACAGTCCGTCGCCTGGCTCCAGGTCGGCGACCAGGGCGTGTTCCATGGCTTCGGCAAACCGAGGAAACCGCGCAAGATCCGGTGCCGCAAAATCAACCAAACTGATTGGTCGACCCGCGGGCGTCACTTCAAAGGGGCCGACATAGAGGTTCGAGGTTTGGTCAGGGGGAAACAACGTGAAGCGCCGACGACCCGCAGCAACGCATGCGAGATTTAATGGTAAATCATTGTGCGCAGCAATCCGCGTACGCGACCCTATCCAAACACTCGCTAGTGGCTTGGCATCAGCGAACGGGATGTCATTCTGATCGCGAAATCCTGGCAAAACATCATCAACGGTCACCGATGCCAGATAAATCAGCGGTGCATCGTCATTGTTTGCACCGGTCGCGATTCGTCGCAACACCTCGGATAAGCGTGCATTGCCATGATCCGCATTCGAACCATTGAATGCATCATTGTAGAAGATACGACCTTTCAATGTGGATGCACCCACGGTGACGGGAACGACAGCACCATGATCAAAGTTTGAGTACTTGGGCTCGTTCTTGAGCTGCTTTCAACTCTGCTTGCATAGCTTCGTCAACCTTGAATTAAAAGCTGATGCTTCAATATTCAGTAAAAAATTTATACCTCTTTGGGTTTAGGCTGAGGTGGAGCAATCGACACTTTAACTTCGGCAGCTTTTTGTGCTTTCATTTTTTTTTCATATTCCTTACGGCGTTCTTCTCTGAAAAAAGGATCGCTACAGTAGAAATTCGAATGATGTCAAATTTTACTTTCGTTTTTTCTTGAGAGACGGTTCGTCCAAATCTTGCTGTGGGCCGCCTCCACTTTTGTTAGTATCAGCTGAAAATGTTCAAGAAATATTCATATAATGTACACGTACCTACATATACATAATAAACAAGTAAACAACCATGAAAATATCCATTAAAAGCTCCATGAAAACTTCAAAA
>JBCCBY010000043.1:0-14756 GCA_039033795.1 Pseudomonadota bacterium
ACATTTTTTGGGCGGGTCCTTACAACCCCGCTGTCAGCTCAAAGATCAGTTCCTTTTTTTCATCCGTTCACCGCATAAATTTCAATATTATCAAAGCTGCCATCGTCATTCACATATTGGCTGTCCTAAGTTATTGGATTTTCAAATCAACCAACCTCATCAAACCCATGTTCACAGGCCAGAAACCCGCGACACTGGTCCCGGAAAGTGAGCGTGCGGAGACACCGCCTATTCGCACGGCCCTGCTTGCGGTTGGACTTTCGCTCGTGATGGTGCTGATGATTATCCTCTTCGCACCAGAACCGGTGGACGATTTCTTTTAGGCTGTGGGAGAAATGAGCATGCGTACCCTGATTGTGGCGATGGTCGGTTTGGCCACCATCGCTGGTTCCAACGCGCTTTCTGAAGACGGTGAATTAAGCGCGCGCGAAGCAGAAAAGGCCGTTTCGGTGCGCCAAAGTCTTTTTAGCCTGATTGGCTGGAACATCGGTGGGCTTGGGCCCATTGCACGCGGACGGGCACCTTATGATGCCGACACCGTTGAAGAGAGTGCTGAGCGTTTGGCCCAGCTCGGCGCCATGATTCCCGATGCTTTTGCCGCCGACACCAGCACGTCCGGTATTCGTAGTGAGGCGCGCCCAGTTATTTGGACGGAGTTCGACGCGTTCACTGAACACGCGACCGCCATGACAGCGGCAGCTGAAGACGTTCGAGGTTTAGCTGCTGCCGGCGATGAGGAAGCGGCCCTCGCTGCGATTCGTCACCTCGCATCGACCTGTAAGTCTTGCCACCAATCCTACCGCACTGATTGATAAACAACGGCGCGCGGCGGGCCACCCTCTAGCCAGCAGCGCTTAGCGCTTGACGGGCTTACCGCGTCGCAACAGGATATGGTTTATTGTATCAAGAGGGAGCCCGTGCACGCAGGGAATGGGCGTGAACAGGGCATTTTGCGGCGTATCGATGCTGACATGGACGTGGCGAACGCAAGTGATGCTATCAGCACTGGCCATGTTCAGTGCCGTTCTCGTCTTGGGCGCTGCCTCCCATGCCCAAGAACCGATGGATCAAACGACGGTTCAGCAGAACTTTGATCAGTATTGGGATTTTCTTGACGATCACTGTTCCGGTTGCCACAACGATTATGATCTGACGGCGGATTTATCGATTGATGACCTTGCCGGCAGCGATCTTCGCGATGGCCATAACACCGAAGCGTGGGAAAAAATCCTTCGCCAGGTCCGCACCCAAGAGATGCCGCCGCGAGATAAGCGCCAACCTTCGATGGAAGCGCGCCTTGCGTTCGCCCACGGTCTAGAATCGTCGCTCGATGCCTATGCAGCCGCGAACCCTGATCCTGGACGCGCCACACTTCGTCGGCTCAACCGCGCTGAATATGCAAATGCCGTCCGCGATTTGTTGGACCTCGATATCGATATAGCTGATCAATTGCCGGCTGATAATTCTGGGTACGGTTTTGATAACATCGCCGACGTGCTCACGGTTTCACCAACACTGATGGAGCGTTACCTGGTGGTGGCTGGACGCATCGCGCGTTTGGCCACCGGGCTGGCGCCAGACAGTCCAGCGGTCACCACCTATCAAGTGCCCAAAGATGGTTCGATCAAGAACTCCGGTCGCCCTGCTTACAACGAGCGCGCGAGTGATGATCTACCGCTTACGTCCCGAGGCGGCGGCGTTGTCGACTACTATGCCCCTCACGCAGGCGTTTATGAAATCAGTGGTTATCTCAACGCCAACACCAACAACGAAGTCGATCGTGATGCGGCGGATAAATACGGTGTGCGCATCACCTTATCGGCTGGACCGCATCGGGTCGGAATGGCTTTTCGGCGTCGTCTTGGTCCTGATGAATCGATTGAGACCCTGAGCAACACCACAGATGTTGTGGTGTTGCCGACGGATCCACCTGCGATGCTCGATCTTGACGTTTTGGTGGATGGCGCGCGTGCATCGACGCTTAAGGTGCCATCGTACCGGATGTCGCCCCGGTTTGCGCAGACCAACTTCCCGCGCGATGTCCTGCAAATCGATATCGCGGGACCGTTTGAACCCGATCGTCACAGCGAGACGGCCAGCCAGCAAAAAATATTCATCTGTCGGCCAACAGAAGCCGCTGAGGAAGACCCTTGCGCAGAAGACATTCTCGCCGCGCTGGCCCGCAAAGCCTATCGCCGCGCCGTCTCGGACACTGATCTTTCACCGTTGATGTCGATCTACCGTGCCGAAAGAAAGAGTGCTGATTTCGAACACGGAATAGCGGCCGCCCTCGAAGCGCTGCTGGTGTCACCGAGCTTTCTTTTCTTGGACGAACAAGATCCCGTCGATCTGGCGACGGGTGAGATTCGTTCCCTCGATAGCCTGGAATTGGCGTCACGTCTGTCGCTTTTCCTATGGAGCAGCATTCCCGATGACGAACTCCTCACGCTCGCCGAAACAGGAGCGTTGCAGGAACAGGACATCCTCGAGAACCAAGTGCTCCGTATGCTCAGTGATCAGCGCGCCGATGCACTCACCGACAATTTTGCCGGCCAATGGCTCCACCTCCGCAATCTCGAGACTCATCGCCCCGATATCAATGTGTTCCCTGATTTTGATGTTCGATTGAGCGCCGCGATGCAGCGAGAAACCGAAATGTTCTTCCGCTACATTATGGCCACCAATCGAAGCGTTTTCGATTTTATTGCCGCCGACTACACGTTCTTGAATGAGCGGCTCGCCGATCATTATGGTATTCACGGTGTTCAGGGCACTGCCCTTCGCCGAGTGTATCTTGATCCCGACGCGCGTCGCGGCGGTGTTCTCGGCCAAGGCTCGGTTTTAACCGTCACATCCTATGCCAACCACACATCCGTTGTGCGCCGGGGTCACTGGATTCTTGAGAACATTCTTGGCGCCCCCCACCCCTCCCCCACCTCCAGACGTCCCCGCCCTTCAAGAAATGCGCATCGACGGACAAATCCTCACCATGCGCCAGCAGTTGGAGCGCCACCGCGCTGACCCCGTGTGCTCAACATGCCATTCAAAAATCGATCCTCTCGGTTTTGCGCTCGAAGGTTTTGACGCTGTGGGCGGTTATCGAACCACCGAAAACGGGGTCGCTGTCGACACGTCTGCGATCATGTCGAATGGTCGTCAGTTTACTGGATTTCGAGGCCTCCAAGAGGTGTTGATGGAGCGTCAAGACGAGTTCGCCCATACCTTTGCTGAACGCTTGCTAACCTATGCTCTGGGGCGCGGCTTGACGGCAAAGGATCAGCCCACTGTTCGTCAAATCGTTCGCGATGCGTCAAAAGACGATTACCGAATTCATTCCTTCGTGCACGCTATTGTTCAGAGCGAACCTTTTCTATCGAAACGGAAACCAGCGATATGATCAAGATGCGTGAGCCCTTGAGCCGCCGCACTCTTCTTCGTGGTCTCGGCGTGACGATGGCCCTGCCCATGCTGGAGGCAATGGTCCCAGCACGCGCTAGTGCGGCAACCGCAGGACCAAAGCGGCTGTCAATTTTTTATACGCCAAACGGCATGATCATGCCGGAGTTCGTTCCATCCACCGAAGGGCGCGGTTTCACGATGCCCTCCACACTCGCTTCTCTTGAACCATTCCGTGAAAAGATGAATGTGGTGACCGGGTTGGGCCATTATCAAGCCAGCCCGTTTGGAGACAAGTCCGCTGGCCATGGTCCCACATGCCCGGCCTTTCTGACAGCAACCCATGTGAAACAAACCGAGGGCTTTGATATCCGTGCTGGGGTGTCTGCTGATCAAGTCGTGGCGCGGGCGATTGGGCAGGAGACCCCCTTCTCGTCTCTAGAATTGGGCATTGAACCAGCCAGCGCTGCGGGCAGTTGCGACATCAACTACTCTTGTGCGTACACAAATGGCATTTCTTGGCGGACACCAACAAGCCCCCTTCCGGTGACCGCCAACCCGCGCGTTGTTTTTGAACGCCTGTTTGCAGATGGGGCGCTCAGCGAAGAAGAGCGCGTCAAACAGCTGCAACGGCGCACCAGCGTGCTCGATTTCGTTATGGAAGACGCAGCACGGCTGTCTGGCGATCTTGGTGCGCACGACAAGATGAAGATGGAAGAATATCTCGAAGCCACGCGCGATGTCGAACGCCGCGTCCAACGATCAATGACCAACGCAGCGTCGGTGGATCTGGGCGATTTTGAACCGCCCGCGGGTATCCCTGATGACTTTGAGCAGCACGCTAAGATGATGGTCGACCTTCAAGTCCTAGCGTTCCAAGCTGATCTAACCCGCGTTGTCACTTTTATGGTGGGCCGTGAAATTTCGAACCGAACATATCCAGAAATTGGCGTGCCCGACGCGCATCACATGCTGAGCCATCACGGCGACAACCCAGAAAAAATGGCCAAAGTGGCTCGGATCAATGCATTCCACCTTGAACAGTATGCTTATCTTCTGAGGCGACTATCGGATACAACCGATGGCGATGGCACGCTCCTCGACCGTACCGTGACGATGTCGGGCGCGGCCATCGGTGATTCGAACGCGCATGATTACATGGATCTTCCGGTCACCATCGCTGGTGGTCTGATCAAAGGGGGAGAGCATATCAAGACGGCCAAGGACACGCCGATGGCGAATCTTCTGTTGTCGATTATGCATCTCCTCGATGTTCCTGAAGAGCAGTTCGGCGATAGCACGGGCCCCCTCACCCAATTGCAGGCAGCTTAAGGCCGTGGATGTGTTTCCTCGTCTCACGGTGTTGTGTGCGGCGGTGGTTCTGGCTGCTTGCGGCGGAAGCTTGGAGTCGGACAACACTGTGTCTCGTCGATCCGCCACGTTGATTGACCTGGACCGTGCTGTTCGCCTTGGCGATCTCGCATCCGTTGAAAAGGCCATTGCTCAGGGGGCTGATGTCAATGCGCGACTGACCTATGGCGCGACGGCTCTCATGTGGGCAATCGATAGCCAGGATCTCAACATCACGATCGCTCTTTTAAACGCTGGTGCAGACCCCAATCTCACCGACGATGATGGAGCGACAGCTCTGATGATCTCTTGCGAGTTGGGCGGGGACGCTATCGTCGGGCGACTTGTCGAGGCAAGGGTCAATGTCAATCAGGCGCGTGCGGATGGTGTTGGTCCCCTCGCGGTTTGCGCGCGACACGCATCGACGGCGACGGTGTCGCAACTTATTGCGTCTGGTGCTGACGTGACAACGATCGATGCGGGCGGGCTGACGCCCCTGATGTGGGCGGCGTCCGGCGGGAAGGCAGGCAGTGTGCGGGCGCTCGCAGAAGCAGGGGCGGACGTCAATGCAACGTCCAACGCCGGTTTCAGCCCACTGTTCTTTGCCATTAAGAGCCAAGACCTAGAGACACTCGAGACCATTTTGGCCTTGGGCGGTGACGCGAGCCATATCGGGCCGAAAAATACGACAGCTGTTCAGCTTGCTGTTTATCAAAAGAACTTTGATGCGGTCCGAATTTTGATGAAAGAAGGCGTCAGCCTAACGGCGCTTGATCGGCACGGATACGCGCTCCTCCACGCCGCCTCCGCCGCTGGTGATATGGGGCTTGTGCAGCTATTGATCGATGCGGGTTCGAACCCCAATCAACGCACCGGCCCATCGCAAATCACGTATGTGACAGAAGCGAACTTTGGTGTTCCGCCTCCGGATATTCCGCCTTTAACGCCTTTTCTTCTCGCAGCTGAGAATGGGCATGTGGCGGTGATGCTCGCCTTGCTTGATGGGGGGGCTGATCCTGCATTTGTCGACGGAGATGGTCGCAACGTGCTTCATGCCGCCGCCAAGGGTGGTTCGGCCGAGGCGCTGTCCTTGGCGCTCTCGCTCGCGCCCGATCCCAACATGACGACGGACGACGGTGCGACGCCGCTTCATCTCCTGCTCTGGTTTGCCAGTGGAGAGCCGAAGGATGCCGAGGAGACCGAGGCGATGATGCGCATCCTCGCCGACGCAGGCGCTCGGACTGATATCCCCAATGGAAGAGGTCGCACCGCCGAAGCTGTTGCTTTTGAAGGACTGGCAAGCATCCAATCGATCTTTGTTGATGTCTTTTCTTCGTCCTCACCTGCGGGCGTCGTCACGGCGCAAGATGGCGAAACGCAGGGCAAAGGGTAACGCCATCGGAGTCCCGAAGGACGATAAGGTCGCGGGATCATCGAAACGATGAAAGGCCTCATATGTTGCCCACAAAAAGCTGTCGTTGACAGTTCGCTCACTTTGTTTCTTGCGCTGTCGAGACAATCCCTGAACTGACAAAATCAAGAAAAGGCTCTTTGAGGCGTTTTACATCGACTGACTGGAACACCCCTCCCGACAGCGTATCGAGTCTCTTGTTATCACAGACCGCATAAAGCGTCGTGCTCAGAAGAAACTGAAAACAGCACTGTATTCTGTACGCACTCGCGCCAGGGAATGTCGCGTGCAGCGCATCGATAAACTTATGTGCATGCTCATCATATTTTCGACTGACGACGTTATCCGTCCAGATTTTTTGGACCGCCAGGTGTGCAATCAAGATGCAATAGTTTTTCCAACCAGGAGAATCTCCTCCAGCAAAATCGAGCATCGGTCCGGCAAAGGAGTCCACGATATGCCGCGCGGATGATTGAGGCCGGGTTGGGCTGACATCAACCGCATGCAGCCTTTCGGTACGTATTTGCGCGAGCGGCTCAATCCGCCGGTCGATCACCGCCATAAAGAGCATTTCCTTCGAAGCAAAATGATAGTTGACGCTGGCGTTACGGAGGCTCGCCCGTTCGGTAATGTCGCGCACCGACACACCGAAATAACCGCGCTCGGCGAAGAGTTCTTCAGCAGTATCAAGCAATCGAGTACGGACGATATCAGACTTTTTGTATCCGGTGGTCACGTTTTGATTCATCCCGACGGTATTTCGAACAGTGCCAACAATAACACCCAATCAACAAAAACGAAACACTTGCTTCACTTTCAAATTCTGATATGAAACAATAGTTTCACATTTAGTCTGCGATGACGCCCAAAAACTGGACATGACCCATGAGACTTCGGCGTATCCTCAAAGACCGCGGCCCCACCGTTCAGGCCCAAGGTCAAAACGGGTGGGTACAGCTTGACCGCATTGAGGATCTTTCCACGATTGGAGGAGACTTAGGGACAACGAACAATTTATCCGATGACGTTCTATCAGTTTTGGCTTTGGGCCCCGCGGGTTGGTCGGCCCTCGCTGAGCGCGTCGATCAACTCGATTCTGACGATGACGGATCAATAAAACCAATCCTCCCATTCGCACCCGCCTCTTTTCGTGATTTCATGCTGTTTGAGGACCATGTGATTGCCGCCAGCCGCGGTTATGCTCGGCGTTTCATGCCTTTGTCTTTCCCTGTGACGCGGGCGATCGAGTTTATCACCAGAAAACCGATGAACGTGTTCCGCCCTCACCGCCTTTGGTATCAGCAGCCAATCTATTACCTCAGCAATCATCTCAATATCGTGGTATCGGGTACACCGATCACCTGGCCCCGCTACTCTTCGGCGTTGGACTATGAGTTGGAGCTGGGCGCCGTTTTGGCCCACCCCCTGCACAATGCCACTGCTGAAGAGGCCCACCGAGCAATTGGCGGGTTCGTTGTTCTCAACGACTTCAGTGCCCGTGATGTCCAAAAAGAGGAAATGGACAGCGGCTTCGGCCCACAAAAGGCCAAACACTTCGCCTCCTCGATATCGAGCACGATTGTCACCGCCGATGAGGTGCTCGCCTCGATTGACCAGCTAAACGCAACCGTCGAAATCAATGGGCATGTCGTTGCTCAGTGCAGATCGGAAGGAATGCACCACAGCTTGGCGGAGGCGATTGCTTTTGCCTCAAAAGGCGAAAAGCTCTTTCCTGGGGAGCTCTTTGGATCGGGGACCTTCCCAGGAGGCGCAGGGATAGAAAACGGAGCATGGCTTCGTCCCCAAGATGACTTGCGCTTGACCATCGATCGTGTGGGCAGTGTTCAGAATATGATCCGTGAGGAGACAGCACCATGAAGGTCGTCGACCTGTCTAAGTCCATTCAGTACAACAGCAACGATCCACGCTTCATGCGTGTACGTGTTAAACATAAACCACACTGGATTGCCCGCTGGCTGGTTCGTGCCCTCGGCCTGCCGTTTAAGCTCATGCCCAAGGACTTTGTTGGGTGGGCGGATGATACCATCACACATATGGGTGTGCACAGCACAACCCATATTGACGCTCCTTGGCATTACGGACCCAAGAGTGGCGAGCCAGGTCAGGAAACCGACGCTCTGACGGTTGAACATATCCCGTTGGATAAATGCATTGGGCCAGGCGTTGTTATCGATATGACGGGCAAAGAGGAAGGCGATGTCATCACAGCTGATGACCTTCAGTCCGAGCTCACCAGGACAGGCGCGATGGTCAAGGAAGGGACAATCGTCTTAATCAGGACGGGCCGCGATCGGTATATGGGCACAAAAGACTATTGGAAGCGCGGCACAGGTATGGGTGCCGAGGCCACAAGCTGGCTGATTGATCAAGGCTGCGTTGTGATGGGTATTGATCAGTGGGGGTGGGATATCCCGTTTCACCACCAGATCGACCAGTCGAAGAAGAACGGCAAGGATGACCTTTTTTGGGAGGGGCACCGCCTCGGTCAACGCCGACCTTACTGGCAAATGGAGCAGCTCGTGAACCTTGGCTCACTCCCCGCTGATGGTTTCAAAGTTTGCGTGTTCCCGCTCAAACTGGTGGGTGCATCAGCCGCCCCCGCGCGCGTGGTTGCGATCTTTGACGAGGACGTTGCTGCATGAACCTCGACATGGACATGCATCTGATCGACCGGATCGCTCAAGGTCCAGCATGGATCTTTTGGTGGACCCGGGTGATTGATGCATCGAACTGGCTTTTGTTGCCCTTTGCCTTCCTCGATCGCCGGGCCCATTGGGGCGCGACGGCTTGGCTAGCCAATATCATCATGATCCTGACTCTTTATGGAACATTCGGGTACGTTCGACTTCTTGGTCTGAGCCACATCATCGCTTGGACACCCCTCCTGGTTTACTTGCTGGCGCAGAGAAAACCGTTCTCAGAAGAAACTTGGGTGGGCCGCTATCTTTATTGGTTTATGGCGGTGATCGGGGTCTCCCTCGTCATGGATTATGTCGAGGTGGCGCGCTACGCGCTGGGCGACCGAATCCCTGGATATTAAGGGGTTATCAGTCTGGCTCTCTCGACAAACAACAGCGCCTTCAGCGGCGATCACTGATCGGGTGTTGCTGATTGAGCAACCCGTTTGATCAATGAAGATCAGAGCCAGCATCAATATTCGGTGACCACCAAGAAAGACCATAAAGTTCATGCTCTGCTCGATGTCCTTGCGTGTCGACATTCGGTTTGGACCCAGCCGACCCATCAGAAACCTGCGGCTGGGCTGCGCCCAATGGGCACGGTCAAAACCCTGTGTTCCCTGAGCGTTAAGGTTGACAACAAGACGTCTCCGCGGCGAAACGAACATCAGGGCGAATGATAAGGGCGGCTGGCCGTCTTAGGGGGATATTTCATGGGTGAACCGCTGATCAAAGACGACCAGGATGATCTTTTTCCTGATTTTCAAAACTGGTTCACCGAACGCGACACCAGCGGCCCGATAAAGGGCACCTATCTTGACGATAGTCTTCTTGGCACAGATGATAGAGACGTCCTCCGTGGGCGTCGCGGGGATGATACGCTCAATGGCGGAAAAGGGCGCGACGTCCTTTTTGGCGGCAAGGGCAGTGATGTCTTTGTTCTCTCGGAAACCGACGCGACCGATGTGATCCGAGACTTTGAGCTTGGTACCGATAAAATTGAACTGTCCATCGACGGTCTTGGACTGCAAGACGTTCGCCTCAAGACATTCGGTCAAAAGACCATGCTTCAGATACGCGAAGATGGTCGGTTCAAGAGCATCGCCAACCTTGGCCGACTTGGTGACGCAGAGCTTTCAGACGTTCTCTTCGACAGCACGATTTTAACGCCGGTCACGTCACTGAACACAGCGGCCCCAACATCGCCGTTTCTCGTCAATTCGTCGATAGTGCCAACAGGCGTGACAGCGTTCTTCCCCTTTATCGGTGGGCCGCGTACCGACTATAGTCTCTTAGATGCCGAGGTTAGCGATGCCTTCGGACGAGTTGTCGTCGCCGGAAACCAAGTCATTTTTACACCGAGCACAGAAATCGACAATCTTGGTGATGGAGAAACGCAGACTTTCGCGCTCAGCTTCGCGTACCAAAGCAATGGTCTGCCGTCGCAAGAGCAAGTGGTCGAGGTCACAGCGACTGGCCTTCCCGATGGCGGCATTGAACTGACCGGCGGGGTCTTTGGACCTCGCGGCATCGAACGAACTGATGGATCATTTCGTCTCGATGTTCTTGACACAACCAATCAGCTTCAATCGCCGTTTGCGTTGGATGGCATCGCATTCCCCGACTTTACGTTGAACAGGCAGCAACTCGTCGACATCGTCCTTCCGCTTTTAAAGGACGCTCGGACCAAAGACGCCCGCGATTTTCTCGAGCGAGCACAGAATGACCTGGCCAACGCAAAAGCGGTGAGAGACGAACTGCGCGAGGACGCCGGTGTTGATGTCATCAGCGCGCAGGCTGAGGTTCTGGCACGTCAAGCAGCGCTTGAAACACTCGAAGCCCTGGTCCCGGCGGCCCAGTTCACCGTGGATGCGGCCGAGGCTTTGGTGGCAAGCCTTGAGGAAGAATTGGCGTTCGCCCAGCAGGGCGTCGATGCCGCGCAGGATTTGGTCGAGGATCTTGCAAGGTCGTTGGATCCACTCGTCGACGGGTCGCTCGCGTTTGTTCTCGACGCGAAAAATGACGTGAAGGATCTCGCCCAAGACGCGGTCGACGCAGCACAACAAGTGCTGGACGACCTCGTTGATGCAGCTGGCCCGCTCGCTGATGCGCTCAATGCAGGAATTCAAGGAAGCGCCGCATTCCTCCTTCAACAGAAAAAAAATGCGTTGAACCTTGCGCAAGACGCCGTCGACGCCGCGCAAGTGGCCTTCAATGCAGCAACACAACTTGCAGAAGACCTGGCCAATGAGTTGAATGGCGCCATCGTTGGATCGGCGAGATGGGCGCTTGATCAGGCACAATCGGCCGCGACAATCGCCAGCAATGCGCTCGATACGGCGCAATCGCTCTTCAACTCAGCGGCCGCCGCCGCCGACTCGGCTCTTTCATCTGTGATTGGATTTTTTGGCAGCGTCACTGCGGCAGGCCTGGGCGCCCTGCGGGTGACGGCGCAAGCAGCGCTCGATGCAGCACAGTTCGCGTTGAACAATGCGGGACCACCCACAGTTTTCGGTCTTCCAAATCCCGTCTATGTGGCCGCACTCGCAGCGCGCAACGCCGCAAGGGACGCGCGGGATGCCGTCGACGACGCCATTGACGCCGTCAACCTTGAAACCGCGCGTCTCTCCAACCTCACCCTCGCGCAAAACGCGGCCAATGCCGCGAACAATTTGCTCGATGATGCCCAGGACGTTTTCGATGCTGCCGTTATCGCAGCCAATCAAGCCGCCCAAGATGCACTAAACAAGCAGAGCGAATTGATCAGCCTTCAGGGTATTCGCGACGCCGCGAACCAGGCCGTCGATGATGCGCAAGATGATGTCGACGAAGCTCAGGACGCCTTTGATGCAAACCTTACGGCACGGATCAATCAGATCAACCTACGGAACAGTTTGCAAAACGCCCTCACCGCCGCGCAACAGGAGGTGGACGCTGCGCAAGCTGCGGTCGATGCAGCCAACGATGCGCTCGATGACGCTGTTGAAAACCGCGCCTCCCTTGAGGACATTGTAAGCAGCATCAACATCGACCTCCTCGCCGCGCAAGACGCCGTGCTTGGCGCCGTGGCCGACCTCAAAGACCTTCTCGACAATCAAATACCCGCAGCCCAGCAAGCATTGGCTGATGCGGAGGCGGCGCTTGCAGCGGCGATCGCCGCCGCCGATTTCGATGGGGACATAGCGGCGCTCCTCGCTGATCTCGCTTTGGCCGAAGGCGAGGTGCTGCTGCGCGAAGGCGAGGTCCTCGCGGCTGAAACCAATCTCTTTGCTGTTCAAGAGTTAGCGGAGATAGAGGCCGCCCTGCTCCTCGAAACCCTCGGCGCGTTCAACGCCGAATTGGGGCTCGAGATCCAGCCCCTCGTCTCCTTAGGACTCGAATTCGGCGGCTCATTGAACAGCGGCACTGAAGCGTTAGATGTGGCGTCGAGCACGACTTATGATGAGACCACGGACATTCTTGAGGTTATGCCTCACCTGGTGTCCACCGAAAGTGGTGAGACCGTTGATCTGTCATCGAATGAAGGCAGCCTTGAACTCTACCTGGGCATTCTGGCTGAAATTGGCCTGCGAATTGAAGTGACGGCGGATCTCGTGGCTGAGTTCGGCGATGACGTCATCGATATTTCTCCTGACTCGGACGGATTGGTCACTGAAATCGATCTTGGCGTCGAGTTTTCCATCCCGTTCCTTAATATAGCGCCAGGCGATGTTCCGCTCTTGCCTCAAACGCCTGACCTCTTGCTGGCGATGACACTCGAAGATGGTCGCCAGATGACGCGGCCCTTCGGCGATTTTTCAGCTTGGGCCGTGCCTCATGCTTCAGCATACGATGCAAACGGGGATGGTGCGATCGACGTTACGCTCGAAGTTTTACCAGCCGAACCGGTCGACGATTTTTTGGTTGCATGAGACCAACGGTCCATCGGGATTGATCAACAGGCAAAGCGGCAAGCGTTCGGCCACCGGCATCGTCTCTTCACCCAACAAGCATGGAGTGATCGCCTGAAGGCTCGCGGCACCGAGCAACGAAAACCCGCAGGCTTGGCTTATCCTCTGCGCAAGCCGTACCGCCATCTCGCCAAAACCATCGATTTCTTGCGAAGAACATCGCGGAACCCCGTGATCTCGATGGAGCGAAGCCAGGCAGCGCCGCTGGTCGAGACAGGCTTTCTGTACACGTCTTTTTAAAGTCTTCAAACCAGATACGTTACTACATATCACTGCAAAAACGCGAAAAACCTCTTGCCGCGAGAGAAGGCTTCGCAATAATGTTCGATACAATTGCAGTTTTTACCAATGGGGTGAGGGTTCGTTCGTGTTTGAGAGACCAATTGTTACGGCGTTAGTTTTTTTACTGAGCATTATGGGGTCCAGTTCACTGGCTGAAGGTTGGACGGGTACTCATAAAGTCAAACGTGTCGGAATTTCAGGTAATTACTCTTTAAACATCCATTTGAATTCTGCACACGAAAACCCGGATGGCTGTAGCGAGTCGTCGAAGGTCGCTGTTTTGCAGTTTATTGACGCAAACAACACCCCAAACCCTTCGTATGAAACATACGTCGCTGTTATTCTTTCTGCTCACGCAACACAGAAAGATGTAAGGTTTTATGTCGATGGATGCACAAGTGCGGGCCTCCCAATCACAACCTGGATGTCTTATCGCGGATACGAATAGCTGTTGATTTAGTTGACATGATAGCCATTCTCGAAAGAGATAATTTGTTATCAGCGACTTTATACGTCTATTTATTCAAGTCGCGAGCTACGACACAAAGACCCTTTGATAGTCTGGCAACGATACGCGATACCGCCAGTTAGCGACGGTCCTCCTGCCCTTTGGATCTGTCACTCGGCGACTTGATCAGAGATCGGACGGTGGAGGTCAGGCTGTCGCTTTCCCCGAAATGCATTACCACAGGTGAAGCCAGACGCTGCACAAACAGGAATTCTGGTTGTAAGGAAATGCGGAGATGAATAAGTCAGACATGGGATGTTCTTTGCTCATCGATGCGAACGTCCACGTTGCTTCTGATTTTGGATCAGCGAAGTTTCTTGGATTGCGTCAAGGAATGCGTCCGACGTTGTCTTATTCAGATTTGCATTTTGTCTGTACTGTGCACGACCTGGAAGATATTCTTAGTCCCGGAGAGTCCGGGGACGTCGTGATTTTGAGTGGAACCCGTGTGTTGTTGAAACACGGTTTTGTTGTGGGTTCTAAATTCCAGCTTGTTGCCGGAGCAGCCATTGTTGGAAAAGGTGAAGTTTTAGAGATTAGGTCAGTGCAGGTTACGAGAGACAGAAACGCCGAGCGGGGTTACTCTATTGTCGATGGTGAAGCCGGTAGATCAATTTGAAAGTAATCAAAACGTAGCACCCGACCAACGGTGTTAGCCGTCTCTGGCGGTTCAGGGGGCGTCGGCGCGGGCGGCCCCAATCTCTACGCCTACGTTGGCGGTGACCCCATCAACCTCGTGGACCCAAGTGGGCTAAACCCTGATGCTGTCTGTACTGAAAGAAACTGCAGCGGGAGTGCAGACAACGGCACCGACGCAGATACAATCATTGTCAACGCTCCAGGCGTTCCAACACCCGACATCGGTGTGCTGTTGGGCGCCGCCACCGCTGGTACAAGCCTTGTCTCAGGCTCAGGCAGCGTCGGCAGTTTATGAGGCGCGGACAGCGGCGACACCAGCGGATCGCAGCAGAGCTGTAGCTCAGAGGCGTTTGTCCCTCCTCCCTCTACCGCTCCACCCGGGGCGGCGACCGTCAGCGTTGCTAGAGGCTTTCGCGTCGTTGGCACTGGCGCTAGCGCTGCTGGTTTCAACCGTACGATGAAGCTGTCGGTGGAGGGCCCTACTCCGGAACGTCAACAGAACACAGTATTACGCATGCGGG
>JBCCBY010000044.1:0-14705 GCA_039033795.1 Pseudomonadota bacterium
CACATCGGGGCGAATGGGCGCTTCCAGCACCACCACGCGTTCAGCTTTTTGTTGCGATTCAAGACTTTCGGACCGCTCGGCGATCGCCCGTTTTTCTTGGGTGCGGCTGAGCAAAAACTGCAGGCGCTCTTCTTCCGCTTCAAGGCTTTGCACTTCGGCCGCGATGGCCGGTGTTCGCTCAAGCCGATCTTCGGCGCCGGTGAGCTGTTCTCTCAGTATTCCAAGACGGCCTTCGATCGCGGTGCTTCGTTGCAGCAACACCTGTTCGTTGGCCTCATAGGAGACGCGGGCCAGGCTTTTGCCGCTTGCGGGGCTGTTTGCGGTGTCTTCGAGATCGGCAAGCATTGCCAATCGTTGCTCAACAGCCCCCGTTTCTCGTGGGTTCAACCCGTTGTCGGGATCGGCCAGGGTGGCTCTTGCCGCAGCGGCGACAGGCTCGGCGCGGCGCCGAAAGCTCGCTGGATCGAGCCGGGCTTCCAATTCCAGCACCTCATCGGTGAGGGCCACGACATCAGGATAGGTGTCGGTGTATTGCCGTTTGAGGGCAGCGAGTTCGCTGCGTTTTGTCCGAAGCTCTTGCATTTCAATGTCTTCTGAACCTGACCCTTCGATCAGAAGGGGCCGTTGAAGCCGCAGAAGACTAAGTTCTTGTTCGGTTGCTTGCAGGCGCTCCTCGGCGCGCGTGATGTCCGCTGACAGCCGATCGACGATGTCGCGGTTCAGGGACAGATCGTCAGGGCTCACCCCTGGATTGCTGTTCCGCACATCGGCGATTTGGTTCTGCACGGTCACGATCTGACGGCGAAGATCTTGTTCTTCGGACCGCAAGAAAGCAGCGGTTCCTTCGGCGGCTTCGAGACGCGAGGACACGTTCGCGTCAATGAATTCCGTGACCAAATTGTTGGCCACACGATAGGCCACATCGGGGCTTTCGTGGACAAAGCCAATTTCAAAGGCGATCGCACCGGCGTTTCGGCGTCCCAAGGATCCACCGTCAACGCGTCGGATGGAAATGGTGATATCGTCTCGAACAGCGCTGACTTTCTTAGAAAAAGGCTCGTCGCTGTTCCGGTCGATCAGATTGAACTTTTCCGACAGCTCAACAACGGCTTCGCGCGCGCGCAGTTGGGCTTGGATGGTGGCCAGCCGATCTTCGGCCAGAGCCCTGATCGCTGATGGAACAAGGTCTGGCGAAATCTGCTGATCTTCCAAGATGAGAACTGCTTTCGAATGAAAGCGTGCAGGTATCGTATCGAGAACCAAAAGCCCTATAATCAACAGGGTGGCGAAGGGGATGAACACCCAAAAAACCCGGCGCAACGCCAAGGTGATAATATCGGTAATACTAAAGCGTTCCATCGTTCACCATTACCGGGGGTATAAACCACCGATCCCGCACGGCAGGTCGCGCCGTTCCGCTCCGTGCTTAGCGAAGTTCTTTTGACAGACGATGACCGTCTAGGCGCAATCTATAGTCTGCCCCGTAGAAACGGCGGTGATCGTTAAAATACGGCAAAGCCCGCCGGGCGGAACCCGATTCAGTCTCGGATCACCACCCGTCCGCCGGTCCAACCTTGCGTCTCGCGACTAGCGGGAGCGCCGAAAACAACAATGTCACTGCCCGATGCGGCTGACGCATCAATCGACGCGGTGGCTGTCACCGTGACGTCGCCGCCTCCAGACGACCGGGCGGTGACGTTGCTGCAGCTGAGATCCCTCGCATGGACATCGCTGCCTGATGCGGCGTTCACAACGAGGCTGTTGCACGTTCCGCTGATGATCACATCCGCGCCGTCGCGCGCGTTGATCGATAAGGAGGAGACGTTGATCGACGAGACAATGATCTCAGAGCCCGCGCGGCTGTCCAGCGCTTCAAGCGACGGCACCGTCACGTTGAACCGGAGGCCGACCTTCTGCCCGAAGCGCTTGCTGAAAAAGCCGTTGCGCGCCCTTCCGAGGCTTAAAACGCCATCGACGACGCTGACCTTTGCTGCCTCCCGGGCACTCTCTTGGGCCAGCACGACGCGATGCTCTGGTCCAGGGCGCACATAAACGTCCACACCATCGAGCGCGCGGATGGAGGTAAACCCTTCCACATCAAAGGGTTGTCCTCGAGCGGCGGCGGGAAGCAGCAACGCGACCGCCATAAGCACCAAAATCCTTTTGCGCATCACCCACCCTCGTTCGGCAAGACCACGGATTTGGATTGTTGGGCGCTTTTCTTCAATCCATGCGGTGAACAAACGTCGCCTAAACCACGGTTCATCTTTCCTGCGCCCGATTGGCACATTTTGCTACTCAACGCGCTATTCGTCTCAAGAATGGGTCTCTCGCGACCTAAAGTTGCGTCAGGGCGCGACATTTCACAGTGTCCCGCCACTGACGATTCTGCAAAATTCTGCGACAGTCTTGGCTGCAAATGCCAAGAGGACCCGATTGTCATGGACGGTTTTATGGATGCACCAACCCCTCCTTCCGACAACGAGAAGGGTATCGGGTTCAGGGTTCCTGCGCCGCCAGCGCGGCCTGGCGAGGACCCGGATTTTGCCAACTTCGATAAAGGTGCCCCGGGCGACATCCCGCGCTTCGCCGTGGATGCGCCGGTTGATGCCTTTACCCCCTATCATCAAAAGATCCTCCGCGTTTTGTCCGATCATGGCCAGGCAGAAGGTCCGTGGGCTGGCGGGATTGATGATGCGGAGAAAAAAGCCGCTCTTGTGAATATGATCCGCACGCGTGCTTTCGACCAACGAATGATGCGTGCTCAGCGGCAGGGCAAAACCAGTTTCTACATTCAATGTCTTGGTGAGGAGGCAATCGGCACGGGTGCAGCTTTGTCCACCAACATCACGGACATGCATTTTCCGACCTATCGGCAGCAGAGTATCCTCCTGACAAGGAACATCGATCCTGAACGGATGATGAACCAAATCTACTCCAACGAACAAGACTCCCTCAAAGGCAAGCAGCTCCCGGTTCTTTATTCCTTCCGCGAAGCTGGGTTTTTCACACTCTCTGGCAACCTGGCGACACAATGGGCGCAAGGCGTCGGTTGGGCGATGGCGTCGGCCATACGTAAGGACGATAAGGTTGCGGTTGCTTGGATTGGTGACGGCGCTACCGCTGAGGGAGACTGGCATTGGGGCAATCTGTTTGCCGCGGTTTATCGAGCGCCATGCCTCCTCTGTGTCGTGAACAATCAATGGGCAATCTCATCGACCAACGCGTTTGCTGGGGGTGACCTTAACTCCTTTGCGGCGCGTCTTGCCTCCTACGGGCTGCCTGCCTTGCGGGTCGATGGGAACGACGTGTTGGCTGTGGTCGCCGCATGCCGTTTCGCTGTACAACGTGCACGGATGGGACTTGGGGCCGTCGGCATTGAATTCGTCACCTACCGAGGGGGTGCTCACTCCACGTCCGATGATCCAACGAAGTATCGACCAAAGGATGAACTTTCTGCCTGGCCGTTGGGTGATCCGATCGAGCGGTTGAAACAGCATCTGATCGTCTCAGACGTGATGAGCGCTGAGGAAATTGCCATCGAAGAAAAAGCAGCGGACACGGAAATGCGTGAGGCGGAACGCCGTGCTGAGGCCCATGGTTTGGTGCACGATGGTCGCGGCGCTTCACCCGCCACCATGTTTGATCAAGTGTACGAAGAGCTTCCCGGTCGGTTGATCGAGCAGCAAGACGATGCAGGGTTCTAGGACAATGTCAGAGACCCTTTCAAACACCCGCCAGATGAACATGATCCAAGCGATCCGGGATGCCCATGATGTGGCCATGGGACGAGATGATACGGTCGTCGCCTTTGGCGAAGATGCGGGCTATTTCGGCGGCGTTTTTCGTTGCACCGATGGTCTTCAGGAAAAATACGGGACATCGCGCCTTTTTGATTCGCCGATTTCCGAGGGCGGTATTGTGGGCACCGGTATTGGCATGGCGGCCTATGGGCTAAAGCCCGTCATAGAAATACAGTTTGCAGACTATATTTTTCCCGCTTTTGATCAAATCAGCCAAGAAGCAGCGCGGATTCGCTATCGCTCGAATGGCGAGTTCACCTGTCCCATGGTGATCCGTAGCCCCACCGGCGGCGGAATCTTCGGCGGCCAAACCCATAGCCAGTCACCCGAAGCGCTTTTCACCCATGTCTCGGGCCTTAAAGTGGTCATGCCATCAAATCCTTATGATGCTAAAGGGATGCTTTTGGCGGCGATCGAAGATCCGGACCCGGTGATTTTCTTTGAGCCCAAGCGGCTTTATAACGGCCCCTTTGACGGACATCATGACCGTCCACTTCAAGCTTGGGCCAAGCACGACGATGGTCTTGTCCCTGAAGGTTACTACAGTGTTCCTCTGGGTAAGGCGCATATTTGCCGAGCGGGGGATGCGGTGACCGTGCTTGCCTATGGCACCATGATCCATGTCTGCTTAGCCGCAGCCGACGAATTGGGTATCAACGCCGAGGTGATCGACCTTCGCTCTCTGGTTCCCCTCGATCTCGAGACCATCGTCGCGTCGGTCAAAAAGACAGGCCGCTGCGTTATCGTTCATGAAGCGACGAAGACCTGCGGGTTCGGCGCGGAACTCGCAGCACTCGTCCAAGAGTGGTGCTTTTACAGTTTAGAGGCGCCCGTCATGCGCGTCACCGGCTGGGACACCCCTTATCCGCATGCGCAGGAATGGGCCTATTTGCCCGGACCCAAGCGCGTTGGTGATGCCCTCAAGAAAGTGATCGCAACAGCATGACCGTTCACACCATCAAACTGCCCGACGTCGGCGAAGGCGTGACCGAAGCTGAGTTCGTGGAGCTCCACGTCGCCGTCGGTGATAGGGTGGAGGCGGATCAAAACCTCGCCGATGTGATGACCGACAAAGCAACCGTTGAGGTTCCCAGTCCGCGCCAGGGGAAGGTGATCTGGATCGGCCCGGAGCCCGGCCAAATCATTGCCGTCGGCTCGGAGATCATCAAGCTCGAATTGGATAGCGCAGGCGAGGCGGACGCCGACCTTGGCGACGAGGAGTTTCTCAACCCGATGGAAGCGATGATCGCAGCCGAGCGGGGGGAGAAGGCGCCGGCGCCGACGCCCCAACCGGCTGCGGCCTCGACCCCCAGTGCGACGGGTTCTTCGTACACCATCAAATTGCCTGATGTGGGCGAGGGGGTCACGGAGGCTGAGTTTGTTGAACTGCACGTCAAGGTGGGCGACGCGGTCACGGCGGACCAAAATCTGGCTGATGTGATGACCGATAAAGCCACCGTGGAAATCCCTAGCCCTCGAGATGGGATTGTCGCCTGGATCGGGGCCGAGGTTGGCGAGACCGTCGCCGTTGGTTCTGAAATCATCAAATTGGACGTGGTCGGCGCTGCGGCTGAGACCCAGCCGGAACCGGTGCGGCACAACGAGACCCCGGCGCTGCAACCGGCCCCTCAACCGAGCGGCGGCAAAGTGCTCGCAGCGCCAGCTGTCCGTGCACGGGCCATGGCGCGCGGCATTGATCTTTCCGCCGTGGCGGGCACCGGACCTGAGGGGCGTGTGACCCACCAGGACCTCGATAACCACACCGGCGATGTCACCGCGAGGCCCCCCTCAACACCGATGGCCACACCGAGTGACCACGTCGAAGAAATTAAAGTCATCGGTCTGCGGCGCAAGATTGCTGAGAAAATGCAAGACTCGATGCGCCGGATACCGCATTTTACCTATGTGGATGAGGTCGATATGACGGCGCTGGAAGAGCTGCGTCAGCATATGAACAAGGCCAAAAGGGACGAGCAACCCAAACTCACGGTTCTGCCCTATATCTGCCGTGCCGTGATCCTCGCGATCCGTGACTTCCCGCAGATGAACGCGCGCTTTGACGACGACGAGGGCATTGTGCGCCGTTATGCAGCAGCCCATCTGGGCATTGCCACGCAGACGGACAATGGTTTGATCGTCCCTGTCTTGCGTCACGCTGAAACCATGGATCTTTGGCAGATGGCCGATGAGATCAAACGCGTCTCTGCCGCCGCCCGGGAAGGAAAGGCGAAGCGCGAAGAGCTCTCGGGTTCCTCCATCACGATCACCTCCCTTGGGCCCCTCGGCGGGGTGACGACAACACCGGTAATCAATCACCCAGAGGTCGGCATCATTGGGCCGAACAAGATCCAGACGGTGCCGCGTTTCAACGCCATGGGGCAGGTTGAGGCAAGGAAGGTGATGAACCTTTCCTCAAGCTTCGATCACCGGGTGGTCGATGGTTATGATGCGGCAGAATTCATCCAGGTGATCAAAGGCTACCTCGAATTCCCCGCCACGCTCTTCATCTAAGCGGTCAGTTTAAAGAGCTCCCGCCCGATCAGCATGCGGCGGACCTCTGATGTTCCCGCGCCGATCTCATAGAGCTTGGCATCGCGGAGAAGGCGGCCGGTCGGGTACTCATTGATATAGCCATTGCCGCCGAGGATCTGGATCGCATCCAGGGCCACTTGCGTTGCTTTTTCGCCCGCATAGAGAATAACGCCGGCCGCGTCCTGGCGCGTGGTCTCACCGCGATCGCAGGCTGCGTTGACCGCGTAAACATAGGCACGGCAGGCGTTCATCGTCGAATACATGTCCGCGATTTTGCCCTGGATCAATTGAAACTCACCGATCGGTTGGCCGAATTGCTTGCGCTCATGCACGTAGGGCATAACGACATCCAAAGCTGCCTGCATGATCCCGATCGGGCCAGCGGCGAGCACCGCGCGTTCATAATCGAGGCCACTCATCAGCACCCGGACGCCTTCGCCGATGCCGCCCATCACGTTTTCCTCAGGCACCTCACAGTCCTCGAACACCAGCTCACAGGTGTTCGAGCCGCGCATGCCCAATTTGTCGAGCTTTTGCGCGGTGGAGAAGCCTTTGAAGCCTTTCTCGATCAGGAACGCCGTGATGCCGCGCGGACCAGCGCTGGGGTCGGTTTTGGCATAGACGACCAGCGTGTCCGCATTCGGACCATTGGTGATCCACATTTTGTTGCCGTTGAGGATATACTGATCGCCCTTTTTCTCTGCGCGGAGGGACATGGACACCACATCGGATCCAGCGCCGGGCTCGGACATGGCGAGCGCGCCCACATGCTCACCGGAGATGAGTTTGGGCAGGTACCGCGCACGCTGCTCGTCACTGCCGTTGAGCGCGATCTGGTTCACGCAAAGGTTCGAGTGCGCCCCATAGGAGAGCCCGACCGAGGCCGAGCCGCGGCTCACTTCCTCCATCACCACCGCATGGGCGAGGTAACCGAGCCCCGCACCGCTAAATTCCTCCGGCACGGTGATACCGAGCACGCCCAGCTCCCCCATCTCGCGCCAAAGATGGGCGGGGAAGTCATTGCTCTCATCAATCTCACCGGCGATCGGCCCGATACGGTCATCCACGAAGCGCTGGACCGAGGAACGGATATCCTCAATCTCCTCCGGCAGCCCAAATTTCAGGCCCTGAAAGCTGTTCTGGATCATGGCGTTGCTCCTCATCACCGGGCAGGGGTTTTTTGGGGATGGTTGTGGGCGTTCTTCCATCGCTTGGCAATGTGGCGCCGTGGTTAAGGCTATCCTGATGAGAGGCCCAAATAGATCGCGATCGGGGCCAAAAGCGGCTTGAGCTTTTTCGCTAGGTTCCAAAGTTTGCTCAGCGGGCTGGATTTGAACCGTTTGTAGGCGTCTTTCACCTCTTGGCTAGCATTGGCGATGATTTCGCCCGTTTCTTGATCAATCCAATCCCAGATCGGCTCAGCGGCTTCACCCAATTCATCTTGCACTTGCCAGAGTCGCGTGAGTGCTGCTGCGCAAAGATTGCGTATCGCCCCAAGGTAGAGAAGCTTGGCGCGCGCATAGACTTGCGCAGATAGAATTCGTGTGCGCACAAATAAATCACGGAAGCGCTGCAACCGCGCAAGGGAGGCAGGCTCCAACGCTTCTTCCATGCTTTCGTCATCTGCCAGTCCTGCAAACTCAATGGCGTCGTCGTCTACCAATTGGGGGGCCGTCGCCTCATCCGCGACGCGCTGTTGATAGGCGCGATAGTCCGCATAGGTCTGGCTTAACTGAAGAAGCGATGCGCGAAGGGCCGTTAGGAGTGCACCCAGCCGATGGTCCGCGTCTTCAAGATCTGGGGGAAGGATGGCGGCCATGGTCTCGAGAAGACCATTCACGTAGATCGCGTCGAAATTCGCTGGATCCTCGCCGATTGCGTTCAGCAAGTCATCCGCATCACCTTCATCGTCATGACTCACGGCGTTGGATTTGACCCAACGCTTGCCGAGTTTTTCTGCTTGTGTACGGACGACCTTGAAGAGCGAGGCACGCTCGTTGTCGGGAACGTCCTCACGCTTTTCCGGGCTGCTGAGCAGGAGGCGGTCATCGGGTCCGGTCGACGCGCGAGGGAGCCCGCTCATCTGTTCTGCTTGGGTCAAGTCCCTTGGTTCAAGTCCTGGGTCTGAACCTTCCTCTTCTTCCGTGTCCCACCAATCGGGGCGTTGAACGCCTTCGGGCAACTCAGTCGCGGCGTTACCGATGGTGTCACGCAGCAGATCTTGCCAGGACAACTTGTCGTCTCCAGGCGGCTGGGCTGGCACCAGACTGGCGCCCACCAGGTTGGCGCCTAGCAGGTCGGCGTCCACCAGGTTGGCGCCTAGCAGGTTGGCGCCTAGCAGGTTGGCGCGTTGCAGGTTGGCGCGTTGCAGGTTGGCGTCTTCCAGGTTAGCGCCTTCCAGGTAGGCGTCTTGCAGGTTGGCGCCTTCCAGGCCGGCGTCTCGCAGGTTGGCGCGTTGCACGTCAGCGTCTTGCAGGTTGGCGCGTTGCACGTCAGCGTCTTGCAGGTCGGCGTCTTGCAGGTCGGCGCCTTGCAGGTCGGCGCCTCGCAGGTTGGCGCCATACAGATCAGGCCGGATGTGCAGGTTCTCGCGTCGCCAGGCATTCCAGGCCTTCACGCCCTGTCGCAGGATTCCCAAATGCTCTTCGTTCGCCATGCGCGCCTCCGGCTTGTGCCACGATAGCGGGTGTTTTGGCCCTGTGCATCTGTTCTTGCTGCGTCCTTTTCAGGCGGCGTCTGACCGTTTTGATGGGCGTCGTCGGGGGGCCCGCGGTCATAGATGCGGTTGCGCCGGTACAGTCGTCGATCAGCGGATCGATGCCGCCGATCGGGTTCATGCGACGACGGGGATCCACGCCCGCCCCCTGGGCAGAGGCGGCACGACGAGCCATGGCACAATCGCGCGTCTTGGACCGCGCCGCTGGCATGATCGCGCATCCTCCCCCGGCGCCTTTCGCCGGTTCGTTCCATCGGCGCCCCGACAGCTTTTGCCCCCGCGCTGGCCTAGAAATCTCGGGCGATTGCTCTAGTTCCTTGCTGAAAAAAGAGCACACATTCAAAGGAGCGCCAGTGCCGATACTTGAGACTGCGCTGGATGCGGCGAACGACGATTTTCGCCGCCGGATGGCTGAGATGGAGCCGCTGTTGGCGGAGCTGCGCGCGCGCGTTGCCACCGCGCGCCTGGGCGGCGGGGACGAGAAGAACGCACGCCACAGGGCGCGGGGCAAGATGCTGGCGCGGGAACGGATCAACGCGCTTCTTGATCCGGGCGGGGATTTTTTAGAGGTCGGCCAGCTCGCCGCTTACGGCATGTACAGCGGCGATATCCACTGTGCAGGGATCGTCTCCGGCATTGGCACCGTGATGGGCCGCCAGTGCCTGATCGCCGCCAATGATCCCACGGTGAAGGGCGGCAGCTATCACCCGATGACCGTGAAAAAGCACCTCCGCGCGCAAGAGATCGCGGAGGAGAACCACCTGCCATGCCTTTACCTTGTGGAATCGGGCGGGGCGTTTCTGCCGATGCAGGATGAGGTTTTTCCCGATAAAGATGATTTTGGGCGGATCTTTTATAACCAGGCCCGGATGAGCGCCAAGGGCATTCCGCAGATTTCCGTCGTGCACGGCTCATCCACCGCGGGCGGGGCCTATGTCCCGGCGATGTCCGATGAAACGATCATCGTGAAGGAGCAGGGGACGATCTTTCTCGCTGGCCCGCCGCTGGTGAAGGCTGCCACGGGTGAAGTTGTCTCGGCGGAGGACCTGGGCGGCGGGGATGCGCACACGCGGATTTCGGGCGTGTCGGATCACCTCGCCGATAACGACACCCATGCGCTGGCCTTGGCGCGTGAGGTGGTGGCGACCCTGCCAGAGCAAAATCCCACATTGGCGGACGAGTTTGATGAGCCGCTTTATCCCGCGCATGAGCTTCGCGGTTGCGCGGAGACGGATCTGCGTAAGCCCTTCGATGTGCGCGAGATCATTGCACGGATTGTCGACGGCTCGCGCTTTCAAGAGTTCAAGGCTCGCTATGGGGAGACGCTCGTCTGCGGTTTTGCTGAGATTGAGGGGCGCCGGGTTGGCATTCTTGGCAACAACGGGGTTCTCTTTTCTGAAAGCGCTCAAAAGGGCGCGCATTTCGTTGAGCTTTGTTGTGCTCGGAACATTCCGCTTCTGTTCTTGCAGAACATCACTGGATTTATGGTCGGCAAGGATGCGGAGCACGGAGGGATCGCCAAACACGGCGCCAAAATGGTGACGGCTGTTTCATGCGCGAATGTCCCCAAAATCACGGTGATTGTCGGGGGCTCTTACGGTGCGGGCAATTACGGGATGTGCGGCCGGGCCTATAGCCCCCGGTTCTTGTTCATGTGGCCCAATGCCCGGATCTCCGTCATGGGCGGCTCAGCGGCAGCGAATGTTCTCGCCACTGTCCGCGAGGATGCTCTCGCGGCCAAGGGGCAGTCGTGGACGGACGAAGAGCGGGCCACCTTTAAAAAGCCGATCGAAGATCAGTTTGAAGAGCAAGGTTCGCCCTATTACTCCACGGCGCGGCTCTGGGACGATGGGATCATTGATCCCGCTGATACGCGCCGCGTGATCTCCCTTGCGCTCTCCGCCAGCCTCAACGCCCCAGCGCAAGAAACGCGCTTTGGCATTTTTAGGATGTAGGCCGATGTTTTCGAAGCTTCTGATTGCCAACCGGGGCGAGATCGCCGTCCGTGTGATACGCACAGCCCGGGCGATGGGCATCAAGACCGTGGCCGTCTATTCCGACGCCGATGCCCACGCGATGCATGTTCGTCTAGCGGACGAGGCCTATAGGCTAGGGCCGCCTGCAGCCTCAGAGAGCTATCTCCTCAGTGATAGGATCATTGGGATTGCGCAAGAGTGCGGGGCGGAGGCGATCCATCCTGGCTATGGCTTTCTCTCTGAAAACGCGGGTTTCAGCCAGGCATGCGCGGATGCGGGCATTGCGTTTGTTGGTCCCAAACCGCCGACGATTGAAGCCATGGGGTCAAAGGCGCGCGCCAAGGAATTGATGAGTGAGGCGGGTGTGCCCATGCTGCCTGGCTATCAGGGTCAAGATCAATCGATCACCACCTTCCGGGCGGAAGCGGACCGTATCGGTTATCCTGTGCTTTTAAAAGCGGCCGCGGGCGGCGGCGGGAAGGGTATGCGGATCGTTGAGCGTGCCGAGGACCTCGAAGGAGAACTTGAAAGCGCCAAACGCGAGGCGATGTCGGCCTTTGGCGATGACCGCTTTATCGTCGAGAAATTCCTCGGTGCACCCCGGCATGTGGAGGTCCAAGTCTTCGGCGACACCCATGGTAACGTCGTCCACCTTTTTGAACGGGACTGCTCTGTCCAGCGCCGCTATCAAAAGGTGGTGGAGGAAGCGCCTGCGCCCAATTTGCCCGACGATGTGCGCGCGAGCCTGCACCAGGCGGCGGTCGATGCTGCGCGTAAGGTTGATTATGTGGGGGCGGGCACCGTCGAGTTCCTCTACGATGGCGCGGAAGGCGTTTATTTCATGGAGATGAACACGCGGCTTCAGGTTGAGCATCCCGTGACCGAGGAGATCACGGGCCTGGACCTCGTCGAGTGGCAGCTTCGCGTCGCCGCGGGAGAACCGATTCCGCTTGCTCAAGAGGACATCGTGGCCAATGGGCATGCCGTTGAGGTTCGTCTTTATGCAGAAGATCCCTTAGAGAACTATTTACCGCAGGTGGGTCGATTGACCAGCTTTGAGATCGATGAACCAGCCCGGGATTTTGGCCAAGGCGTCGTCCGGGTCGATACGGGGGTGGAAGCGGGCGATGCGATCACGCCCTTTTACGACCCGATGATCGCGAAGGTCATCGCTTTCTCCGACACGCGCGCCGATGCGATCGCGACGCTCAGCGATAGCCTCGCTGAGGGGCAGATCGGTGGCCTTGTGACCAATCGCGATTTCCTCATCGATATTCTTCGGCATGGGGCATTCACGGCTGCTCCTCCTGCGACGACCTTCCTCAAGGCGACAGGGCTAGAGGGGGAGCGCGGACCTTTGGAGCCGCTCCACGCGGCCGCCGCGGTCATGGTCCTGGCCGGGATCATCGATGGCGAACGTCTCGGGTTTCGTCTCAACGCCGCTGATGTCGCCCAGGCCTTCTTGGTGGATCGCGGTGAACGCCGGACCGCGCGCGTCACCTTTGACGGCCATCAATGGTATGCACTGATCGATGGTGAGTCTCACACCCTCCACCTGTCCGATGGCGGCGATGACGGTCTTATCATGACCATCGATGATGCATCCTTGATCCTTGACGATGGTTGGGTTGAACCAGGAGGCGGCGCTGTCATCCTTCAGACACCAGAGGCCAGTGTCCGCGTCCCGCTGTTTAATCCGTTTGAGGCGGCCGGGCAGGGGGATGCAGCGGAGCAGGCCCTCTCATCGCCCATGCCCGCCACCGTCACAGGTGTGCTGGTGGCGCGCGGAGACGCGGTGGCGGCGGGCGACACGCTGATGACGCTTGAGGCGATGAAAATGGAAACCGTGATCAAGGCGCCCCACGACGGCACCGTGGACGCGGTTCATTTTCAGAGTGGTGACAGCGTGAAGAAGGGTGCGTTGCTGCTTGGGTTGTCGGCGGCTGACTAAAGGCAGGGCACGGACATTGAGCGTCGCCCAACCGACTGACCATCCTGCTTGGTTTCATGCATCACGCGATAGCACGTGTCGCCCGTTAGAATTTTAATCCCTGTACCAATTGCTGCCCCCGCAGCAAGCAACAAGAGAGTCGCCACAAGAACAGGCCCTGTCTTGCCGCGCCGTCTGATCACGCGCCGACGGACCGTTCCCAGAGGATACATCTGCCCAACCATCATTCCGTTCCCGCATTATTCGAGACGGTTCCTGTCGCGGAACGTCACGATCTGCAGCTTGTCTTCGCCGACATGCTCTGCCACGGCCCTGTCAAGCTCGATGCGGGAGAAACGGAACCACTCGTTCTCTTCGAGAACCCTGCGCGCCTCACCCGCAACGCCAGCCATCGCTGCCCCATAGCCGGCAAGGGCGAAGATGACGCCAGATCCCAAAGTAAGTGTAAATTCTTCAGCCGCGCGTGCAGGAAAAACACTCGCTGATACCAAACTTCCTGCAATCACCAGGCCTATGGTCAAAGCAAAGCCGCCCGCTGCGTAAAGTGTAGCATTCCGGTTCACTTGATACATTTGATTGCGCACCAGGCGTTCCGATAAGAGAAGCCGTTGCGCGAGCCAGTGGTAAGCGATGGTCCAGGTGGCGGCCTCTTCCTTCAGCTCCTCGACCTGGTTCATGCGTTTGTTGCGCTCGACATTGAGCGCCTGGCGTTTGGCGACCTGGAAATTCTGGTTAAGCTGGCTGAACCGACTGGTGATCGTGTTGTCGAAACCCAAGAGATTGCGCTGTTGGGCAAACTTATAGGGCCATTGGTAGAGCAGCATCAAAAGAAGCAGGCCGATCACCGACGCCGCAGGCCAACAAAGCACTTCTGCTGTCCGTTCGCCGATCACCGGGATCATCACTGGCGTGGAGGGGAAAAGCGGATGCAACAAGGTGCCGATGCCCGCCGCGGCGATCGCGATTAACGGTGTGTACCAAAGAAGCAGTCTTCGTGCGTTGTCATTCAAGACCTTACGAAACTCCGTGGTCCACGTCACAAAGCTTGAATCTTCACTGGTGGATCCAACGCCGAGCGATCGTTCAATTTCTGCCCGTTCCACTTCCTCGTAAAAGAGAGAACCAGCAGGGAAGAGCGCGAAAGGCTGACGGAAATGGGCCTCGGAATTGCCAACCAGCTCGCGCGCCGTTGCCAAGTCAAATTCGGACGCTGACACCACTTGCAATCGTGGTCGGCCAATCTCGCGGAAGAAAAATGTGTAGGCGCGGGCGGGCACTGTATCGACATCGCCGCCCCGACTGGGCACAGCGTCAGCGACAAGGCTTCCTCCCGCTTTTCTGACAGCGCGCCCTGCACCAAAGAGCCGACCAATTAATCGGGGGACAAAAAGAAGTAACCGAATGAACGCTGCCATGGTTAACAGTTTGACATTGTAGCGGTCAGAAACAAGGTGCTCGCAAGGAGTTTTTCATGGTATTTCCACTCGCTGGCCGCCATGCCCTCATCACGGGTGTGACCTCTGGTATTGGTGCTGCGACCGCCGACCGGGTTGTTGAGCTGGGTGGGCAGGTCATCGGGACCGGAAGGCGTGAAGATCGTCTGGCTGCCCTTGCGGATAAACATGGTGATCAGGTCACCACGGCCGTTCTTGACATGCAGGACACGGGCGCGATTGCATCATTCGTCAACGGATTAGAGTTCGTCCCTGATGTCCTGATCAACAATG
>JBCCBY010000045.1:0-14670 GCA_039033795.1 Pseudomonadota bacterium
AAAAAAAAAGCCGCGACTCCCCGGTCGCGGCTTTTCTCTGGATCGGTGAAGAGGATTTAGCTCTTTGAGAGGCTCGCCACCTCAGCGGCAAAGTCATCGTCTTCTTTTTCGATGCCTTCACCCAATTCAAAGCGGATATAGCCCTTGAGGGTCACATCGGCGCCTGCGTCTTTGGCCGCGTTTTTGACCACGTCTTTGATCTTGGTTTCGCCGTCGATGACAAAGACCTGCTCAAGCAGGACACTCTCTTCGTAGAATTTGCGGATCCGGCCTTCGACCATCTTTTCAATAATGTTCTCTGGCTTGCCGGACGCTTTCGCTTGATCGGAGAGGACGTCCTTTTCCCTCTGAACGACGGCCTGGTCGAGGCCTTCGATGTTAAGCGATTGCGGACGCGCCGCTGCGATGTGCATCGCAATTTGTTTGCCCACGCCTTCAAGGGCGGCGCCGTCGCCAGTGGTTTCGAGCGCGACCAACACGGCAATCTTACCCGCACGGTCAGCGATCGGTGTGTGCATATAAGGCACGACAACCCCCGCGCTGACCTCAATGCCTTCGGAGCGTCGCAGGCTCATGTTCTCACCGATCTGGCCGACCATTTCAGCGATATGCTCGTCAACAGACTTATCCGCACCCGGATAGGCTGCCGTTTTGAGCGCATCGGTGTTGCCATCCACGGATAAAGCAACATCAGCGATATCGCGGACCATGCCTTGGAACGTCTCGTTCCGCGCCACGAAGTCGGTCTCGGCGTTGACTTCGACGGCGACGCCTTTGTTGCCGTCCAGGGCAAAAGCGACGAGGCCATCAGCGGCCGTCCGGCCAGCCTTTTTGGCGGCCTTGGCGAGACCTTTTTTCCGCAGCCAATCAACGGCGGCTTCGATATCGCCGCCATTTTCGACCAGCGCTTTTTTGCTATCCATCATGCCCGCGCCGGTTTTCTCGCGCAGGTCTTTGACCATCTTGGCCGTGATATCAGCCATGGGATCCTCCAGGGTGGCAGCCAATGCTGCCGCAACAACAAACAGGTGAATGGGGGCGCTAGAGCTGGCGCCCCGTGGCTTGTCAAGCGGCGGGACCAAAGCCCCGCCTCGCTTGGTCGTGCGCGGGCTTACGCCTGCGGCTCGGCTTCGGCTTCTACAGCTTCAGGGGCGGCCTCTGTTGGCACCTCTTCTGCAACCTCTTCGACAACCGCCTCGGCCTCTGCGACAGCGTCCCCTTCGACGAGCTCTTCAAGACCTGGTTCGCCTTCGAGGTCTTCGAGTTCACCAAGGTCTTCACCCATGGCCACCGCCGCTGCACCAAGGCCGTCAATCACCGCGTCCGCCACCAGATTGCAGTAGAGGCTGATCGCGCGGCTCGCATCATCATTGCCAGGAATGATGTGGCTCACGCCATCCGGCGAGCAATTGGTGTCGACGACGGCGACGACCGGAATGCCAAGCTTTTGCGCCTCTTTGATCGCAATCGATTCTTTGTTCACATCGATCACGAACATAAGATCCGGCAAGCCGCCCATATCGCGGATACCGCCCAGGCTGAGGGTCAGTTTCTCCGCCTCGCGGGTCATGTTGAGCTGCTCTTTTTTGGTCAGGCTCTTGCCCTCACCAGCGAGCGTTTCCTCGATCTCACCAAGACGTTTGATCGAATTCGAAACGGTTTCCCAGTTGGTCAGCGTACCGCCGAGCCAACGGTGGTTCATGAAATACTGGGCGCAGCGTTCAGCAGCCTCGGCCACGGGCTGTTGTGCCTGGCGTTTGGTGCCGACGAAAAGAATACGGCCGCCGCCGGCCACCACATCGCGCACTTTCGTCAGCGCTTGGTGAAGCAGCGGAACGGTCTGCGACAGATCGATGATATGCACGCCGCCACGATCACCAAAGATGTAGGTCCGCATCTTTGGATTCCAGCGGTGGGTCTGGTGGCCGAAATGGACGCCAGCTTCCAAAAGCTGACGCATGGAAAATTCAGGAACGCTCACGATGTCTCCTTCGGTTCAGCGTCGAGCGATGGGGAAGCTCATAGGAGCCACCGAAGGTCCACCGCCCTGTGGAGTTGAAAGCGGGCGGCTACTGCGAAAACTCTTCGTTTGCAAGCGCTAAGCGACGACCGATGAAACCTGTCGGCTCTGCGTTCGAAAAGCGCCCGGCGTCATGCCCTCTTGCGCCTTAAAAGCTCGGTTGAATGGCCCCACCGAGCCAAAGCCGCTCTCAAGCGCAATCGTCAGGATCGGCAGGTCGTCCTGCGACCGGTCCGCCAGTCGCCGTTTGGCTTCTTCAAGTCGGTGGTGGTTCAGGAGCTGATTGAAATTGGCAAACCCCAAGCCTCGGGTGACGCAATGGCTGACTTTGTACTCAGGCACCCCAAGACGTTGCGCCAGCGCGGCGACCTTTAAATCAGCTTCCAGGTATCCGCGCTTGATGACCAAGAGATTGTACAAGCGTTCCTGGAGCAAAGGATCGACCGCGTTGTCCGAAGCTGTGCTCTTTGCTGCAATCTTGGCGCCGCCCAGCGGGTGCTTCAGGCGATAACGCACCGCTGCGCTCGCTCCGATCACCGCCAAAAACGCACAGAAGGTTTGTCCAACATCCTTCCACTCATCAATTCCTGGAATATCGAGCGAACTGCGGAACAAAATCATGCCCACCGACAAAAGGCATCCATACCCTGCCAAGAAAGCAAACTGGAAACGGCGCTCATGCCCGGTGGTGCGGCGAGCCGCGCCATCGATGGCTTCAACAGCCGTCAGCACCAACACCGTGGAGCTTAAGAGCGACGCTAAGGTGCGTGTGATTTTGAAAAACGCCGTCTGGTCGACCCCCAGCATGGCCGCGATCTGGAGGCTGGCCACCATGCCAAAAAGCGTTGCCACGAATGCCGCCGGCCACACCTCGTAGTCGTTTTTCCTGAAGAGTGACCGCGCCAAAAGCCATCCATGCCCACAGGTCACGCAACTGCCAAGCGCAAGACAAGTTGCCAGCATCGATGCTTGATTACCGAGGAAGAAATGCAGGATCGCCATCAAGGCCGATGAGGAAAACAGTGCCCAATAGACGAGCACGGGCGATGGCGTGGGCAAACGAGCAAGCTGCTGCGAAAACTCGATCGCGACAGGCCATTTGACGGCGTCAGCTAGCGTCAATCTGCGCTGGGCGATAAATTCGTGGCTCATCGGAAAACAATAACCCTTCATCACGATCCCGTCGACGCTGATTGCCCAAAAAATGAGCCGTTCGATCGCCGATCTCCAAATCGGCAAGACGGCCAACACCAAGCCAAAGCAACCCCTTCCCACCGATGACCCAAGCGGAAGGAATAGAGCTGATGACCCTCAGCAATAATGAAGCCAAGGCTGGCTGGCAGGATCACTTTCTACGAGCGACGGGGACGATGTGGTTCCTCGTTGCCCTGATCGGCCTCATCGCCTTCGTGGTTTTTGTCTTTGGCTTTTATGGCCCGCGCACCGCGACGGGGGACTATCCTGGATGGAACGATAAGCAGCTCATCATGGGTTATGAGGAGGGAGACTTTTGGGGAAACCTCTCCTTCGCCGTCCACGTGCTTCTTGCGGGCGTCATGACGTTCGGCGGTATCTTTCAGCTGATCCCGGCCCTTAGGCATCGTTTCCCCGGGGTGCATCGTTGGAATGGACGACTGTTTCTGACCACAGCAATCGTTCTCTCTGTCACCGGCATTGGAATGACGTGGTTCCGAGGAGCCCACCTGTCGTTGGTTGGAGCCACAACCACCAGCATCAATGGTCTGATGATCATTGTCTTTGGTGCAATGACCTTGCGCTATGCCATCGCGCGCAAGATCGCGATCCATGAGCGTTGGGCGATGCGAACCTTTATGGTCGCCAATGGCGTTTGGTTCTTCCGGCTTACCCTCATGGCCTGGGTGCTGATCAATCAGGGACCAGCGGGCATGAACGCGACCATGTCAGGCCCCGGCGACATCCTCACGCAGCTTGTTGCCTATTTTCTCCCCCTCATCGCGCTCGAGATCTACCAAGCCGGCAAGCGATCGAGAAACGGATCCACAAAAGTGCTGACTGGACTCTTTACCATCGCGATGACGTTGTTGACGGCGATTGGCATCTTTGGCGCGATCGCCTTCATGTGGCTTCCCGATTTAAAGGCATGACGATCACCAGGTCCCGGTGTTTGCCATGGAGCCCCAAGGCTCCTGCGGTTCCAACGGCTGACCGGCCTGCAGAAGTTCGATCGAAATACCGTCGGGGCTTCTTACAAAGGCCATGCGGCCGTCACGTGGTGGGCGATTGATGGTGATGCCCATCCCCATGAGGTGCTGACAGGTCGCGTAGATATTCTCGACCTGGTAGGCGAGATGACCAAAGTTTCGCCCACCTGCGTACGCCTCCGGGTCCCAATTGTAGGTCAGCTCGACAACCGGCGCCTTCTTTTCCCTGACGGCTCCAAGGTCATCAGGCGCCGCAAGGAACACGAGCGTAAAGCGTCCTTCGTCGCTTTCGTACCGCGTTGTTTCGACAAGGCCCAATCCATCGCAGAAAAAGTCGAGTGCTGCTTGAAGATCGGCCACCCTGATCATCGTGTGAAGATAGCGCATAGGTCAGCTTTGCGAGGCTTGCTGTCCCTGGCAAGGGGCTTCGCTGGCGACAGGCAAATCATGCACCGATAAAGGCAAGGCCGGCCGCCACCGTTAGGAGCATCCACCCTGGATGGCGTCCTCGGGTTGCCCAAAGATTGCCAAGCGCCCCCGACAACAAAACAGCCCCCCCGCCGTAAGCCGCAAAGGCCCTGAGGCCATCAGGCACATAAACCGGCGTCGCGATCAGCAAAAGACTGACCACCAGCCAGTAAACAGCACTGAGAAACATGATCGCGCTCAACACCCGTTTGGCTGCAGCCGAGGGTGCCTCACTCGGCCGCACAACTATCATTTCACCTATATATCCGTGCACTATCGATACAAAGATGCCAAGCATACCAGACGTGTAAAGAGCAATGTCGCTATCCATCACCAATCCCTTCCATACATAACTGTATGTTTTGCACATGGTGAACCGGAGTCAATACAGTTATGTATGGTGCTATGACGCAGCGCTTATCCGAACATGACTGGCTTCAACATGGACTCAAGACATTGGCGAAATTGGGTTTTTCAGGCCTGAAGGCCGAGCCCATGGCGAAGTCTCTCGGGGTGTCGCGCGGTAGTTTTTATTGGCACTTTAAGGACCTCGCGAGCTACCATGCACGCCTTCTTGAGCATTGGCGGGCCATCACCACCGACGCCGTCATTCGTGATATCGACGCTGGCTATGACGATCGACACCGCCTCGAAGAACTGATGCTGCGTGCCATTCAGCGCGGCAGGCAAACACGCCTCGATCAGGCCATTAGGCATTGGGCGCTGTTTGATAAAACAGTCGAGGCCTCTCTTGCCGATGTGGACCGCATGCGGATGGCCTATATCACAAGTCTTTTGGTTGCCGCCGGGGTTTCACAAAAGAAGGCTATGCTCCGTTCGCGGCTGATTTACGCAGCCAGCCTTGGAGATCCACATATTGCCGCGCAGGCAGGGCCTCGGTTCACTGACGATGATATACGGCAACTGAACACGCTTTTCTCTGAGACGTAACGGCCGACTGAGCGCATGCTCGGCTTGATCGGCGGCACTGAATGGCTGGGCGTCGCATGGGCCATCGCGGCGACCATCAAGCAAACATGTCGTCCGGAGTGTTCTTAAGAGTCATCATGATCTTGACACCACGTTGTTGGTGAGGGGCTTTCTATCCGACCACCGGATAAATGGATGGCTGCTGCGCGTCGGCAAACTCTCTGCATCATGATTGACTTGGATTGGTTCTGACCAATACGATACAGATTAACAAATGGCCTGGTTCTTGCGAGGCCGATCAGTCGGCGCGTTGCTGGAAAAGAAAAGCGCCAAATCCCGGGGGGGGAACAGTCAGTGAATCCACGCAAATTTTTTGTTGTTGGCGCCTTGGCTCTCACGTTTTTGACCACGCCATCATCATCTTCCGCAGAAATGCTCAGACGCATCAGCATCGACACGTTGGTGATGTCATCGGATCTTGGCGTCATTGCTCGCGCGGTGTCAGCCGACACAACAATGACCGACGGACAGGTCATGACACACACCACCTTCATCATTGACGAGGTCCTTTTCGGCGATAGCGGTGCAATGGTGACGGTGGTGACACCCGGGGGCGTTGTTAGAGGGGGCCCAATTCCCTTTATGGTGACCACAGATGGCGTGCCCGTTTTTAACGCTGACGATAAGGTGGTTCTATTGCTGACGGAAAGCAGCAATGGTCTCCATGACATCACAGGCTTCAGTCAAGGACACTTCCCCATCCGCGGTGAAGGCTTGAACGCGGAATTGGTCGTGGAGGGAAGCGCAAACCCTGTGCCGCTCAATCGCTTTGCCGATATGATCCGTCGCCTCCGCTAGCCGCCCACCAGAATTCGTGCTGAATCGAGCAAAAAATGTTTAAACACGTTATACAGATCTTCATTATAGTGATCGTTCTTGTGAGCCAGGCCGAAGCCCAAGGCGTGGCTGGCCGGTCATTCTCTGGAATTCAATACACTGACGGTGCTGAACCAATCGAGTTCCCCGGCCTTCCCATTGTATTTCAAGAAGCCGACCGCGTGCCGCAGCTTTGGGATAAACGCTGCGCTGTGCTTGACTACGTTTTCGATTCCTCCTTCGTGCCTGAAGGACTTGATCTGGATGACGTTGAAGCGGAAATCATGGCTGCATTCGACGCTTGGAATGCCAATCCCTCGTCGTTCATCCAATTCAACTTTGTGGGTTCACAGAATATACCAGAGACAGCATTCGCGGCGTCGAACTTCGTCAACGAAATCTCGTTTGTTGTTTTCAATGGCAGTGCGCGCTCTCTCTCATCATCATTTATTGGTCCGGCCGATTTGATCGCGGGACAAGACATCGACAATGATGGCGATATCGACGTTTTTGCTCCGGATGGTGAGGATAATAATATCTGCCAGGACATCGATGGTGATGGCGATACGGATTTTCCCGCTGGCCTCTATGCAGGAGGGGCGATCTTCGACAATGATGTGGTGCTCAACCCAGAAGTCGATTGGAGCGTAAACCCCGAAGATGGAATTGATCTTCGAGCGGTCATTACCCACGAGTTTGGGCATAGCCACGGCCTGGTTCACTCCTATATTAATCAGTTTTCGGATATTGACTCTGAAGAGCCGACCATGAATCCGTTTTTCTCTCCAGACCAAGCCTCAAGGCGATCTCTCAGTGAAGACGACCTGGCTTGGTCCGCATACTACTACCCCGAGGGC
This sequence comes from Pseudomonadota bacterium, assembly GCA_039033795.1. Classification (GTDB taxonomy): domain Bacteria; phylum Pseudomonadota; class Alphaproteobacteria; order Caulobacterales; family Parvularculaceae; genus Parvularcula. The sequence goes on from JBCCBY010000045.1 coordinate 7,335, forward strand.
AGCGAGAATGAGGGGTTGGCGGCAGTCCAAGCAGACGAAGGTGATATCGCTTTTGATGAGGCATACGATATCATCAAGGGGTCGGTGTTCCAAGGCGATCAGCCAATCGTTGGGGCCGCAGTCACCGCCATTATCAGCGATGGGGCCGAAGAGCGCCGTACCGTGATGACGTTTTCTGGAAAAAACAAAAGTCTCGTTGTGGCTGGAGCTGAGCCGATCCCCCAAGGGTTTTTTAGCAGCATCTCTTTTCCCAATCCGTTGGATGCGATCGTCAACGGAGACTTCGAGCTTCCCGTACCAGCTGGCTCCGACGTGACGATTGATATACAATCTGTTGACGGAACACCTTATTCACCAGGGCGCTTTAGCAGCCTCACCGGGTTGGCGTCATCTCTTGGTCAGAACAACTTTCCCGAAGAGGGTTATGTTGCCGGCTTCGAAACAGCCGTCGAGTTTGCCCCTGATGCAACCAGCATCGTCTACGCTGGGACACCGACCGCTGAGGACATTGATTTTGTTCTCAACGATGTGTCAGTCGTCCAGAACTTCACCGCCAACCCTGTGCAAGACCTTAGCAACATCCCGACAAGCGAAGTTTTGGTCGCTGCTGGAACCACCACCCTTGCTGAACGGTTCGACCGTCAGGCGTTTATCGATCAGTTTGTTCAGGGACGTTTCTTGACGGGGACCAATATTCTTACAACGGGCACTGAGCAGACAGTGATCCCGGCGTTTACTGAGGTTTCCCTGGTCACGGGTCGGCTGGTTCCTGGGAGTGATGGTGCTGAACAGGTCGAGATTGATCGCGTTTGGGAGACCAACCTTGATGCAATCGGGCAGAGTGGTGATCTTACGCCTTACACGTTCGCATCCAACCTGCAGTTTAATCTTCCTTTGTTCATTCGACTGAACAACGATCCGAGCTTGGACCTTTATGTCCTGATCACCGCAGAAGACGTCCCCGTTCTTGATCAAGAGACATTTGGTGTGGCGGTGCAAAATGGCGTGATGAACGGCACCGCCTATCGTGCGGTCGGCGGCGGTTCGCTGACGGCATTGCACATGGACGACGCGGAGGAACCGGATAATCTCGGGCGCTCCTTGCTGATACAACTCACTTTTACCCAGTTTGGCACGCCCCTCATCGCCCACGATCACCTGCCATAGAACCAATGTCCGATAGCCTGAGGGTTATGCCGCCCCTCGTGTCTTGATTGTGTTACAAATCTTATCGGGCGGCGTGTTCGATCTCGTCGAAGGTTCTGTTAGGGACGGCCATCGATAGAAAGAGATGTTCAATGAAGATCATTCTCATCATTGTGATCAGCTTGGTGGTATTGCTGGGCGCGCTATGGGCGCTGGAAAGCAAAAGACGGGCAAGCGATGATGTGCTTTACCCCGCACCCGGTCATTTTTTGGAACTTGATCGGCGGACGCTCCATGTTGACTGTCAAGGGCAATCGAATGGCGTGACCTTTATGCTCGAGGCCGGTGCGGGCGCCAGTTCTCTTGATTGGGACGTGGTCTTTCAACGCCTTGCGCAACACGCCCAGGTTTGCCGCTATGACCGAGCGGGTCTGGGCTGGAGTGACCGTGGTCCACGACCACGTTCCATCGCGGCGATTGTTGGCGACCTTGATCACGTGATTCAACAAGAAGCAGGGGCCGATGATGTCATTTTGGTGGGGCATTCCTTTGGCGGCTTAGTCGCACAGGCCTACGCACGGACATACCCCGGCAACATCATTGGGCTGGTCTTGGTCGATGCGGTCGACTCAGACTTTATCGAGCTTTATGCGGAGCAATCGAAGGCTGGCGCACGAACAATGAGGATTGGGTCGGTTGTGACCCATATCGGTATCCCACGCCTTTTAGGTCTCGCACCGGCACCCAGCAGTGCACCTGAGTCTGTTCAAAAAGCCATGAAAGCCCGCATCATTCGCCCTTTGAGCATTGCAACGGTTGCTGACGAGTCAGTGAGTGTTGATGCGAACGTCGTTTTTTTGAATGAACTTTCGCCGATCAAGGCCGATCTTCCGGTGATCGTGCTGTCTCGGCTTACCGACGACTCCATTTTGTTCGATCAGGACTGGGAAGCCGCGCAAGTGCGCCTTTCGCAACTCAACGCACGTACAAAGAGGATTGTTTCATCCTCGTCCGATCACCAATTGACGTTCACCGATCCTGACCTGGTGGTCGAAGCGGTGATCGCTCTTCGAGATAACCACCATCAACAAGCAAGTGAGCTGTTTGATCAGTAGAACGCGGGTGTCACGAAAGAGCGAAGACGGGGCACGGCTGCTTTTTGGTACAAGCAGCGTCAAGGGCCAGCAAGCAGCGGCGCAGAGCCTCTTGCTTACGGAAAGAGATATTCTGTGGCCCAGCCATCTTCGGTACGGGTAAAGCGTTTGCGCTCGTGAAGGCGGAAGGGACGGTTGACCCAGAATTCGACCTGCTCGGGCATGATGACGAACCCCCGCCAGAAAGGCGGACGGGGGACCTCTTGCTCTTGGTAGAGATCTTCATAGTCGGCCACGCGCTTGGTTAAAATATCTGGCTCATCGAGCACGCGCGACTGTTGGCTGGCCCAGGCGCCGATGCGCGCACCGCGGTCGCGGCGAGCAAAATAAGCATCGGACTTCTCCACGGAGATGACCTCAGCAAGGCCCCTCACCCGCACCTGGCGGCGAATGGATTTCCAGTGAAAGCAAATGGAAGCGGCGGGGTTCCGCTTGAGCTGATCGCCCTTGGCGCTTTCCATGTTGGTGTAGAACGAAAAGCCGGGCCCGACATCTTTGAGGAGGACCATCCGCACATCGGGCATGCCCGCATCATCGACCGATGCCACGGCCATGGCGTGGGGATCATTAATCTCGTGCTCTTTGGCCAGAGCGAGCCAGGTTCTGAAAAGTTCGAGCGGTTCGGTTTCCGCGCCGAAGACGTCGCCCTGGTCCTCTTCGACACCAAAGGCTTCTTGTGCCTTTTCCTCGGCTTTGTAGTCGTCAGCGGTGGGGGTATCGGGGATCAACTCGTCACTCATAAGCCTATCAATACGCTGACAAAGGCGTGACCGCTACCATTCGTTGGTGTCTCGGGGCTAAGAGGCCTCCATGTCGCATAACTCTTTTGGTCATTTGTTCCGCGTTACCACCTGGGGGGAAAGCCACGGCCCAGCTCTTGGCTGTGTGATCGATGGCTGCCCGCCGGGCATCGCTTTTGATCGCGCCAAGGTGCAAGACGCGCTCGATCGGCGGCGGCCGGGCCAATCCCGCTTTGTCACCCAACGCAAAGAGGCTGATCAGGTCGAAGTCCTCTCTGGCATCTTCGAGGACGAACGGACGGATGGCCCTCGCACCACTGGGACACCCATCAGCTTGATGATCAGGAACACCGATCAGCGCTCCAAAGACTATTCGGAGATCCGCGATAAATACCGGCCGGGCCACGCAGATTTTACCTATGACAAGAAATACGGTGTGCGCGACTATCGCGGCGGAGGCCGCTCATCGGCGCGCGAGACGGCGGCGCGGGTCGCCGCCGGCGCTGTTGCGCACATGGTGCTCGATGATCTCTTCGGTGAAGTCTCGATCCGCGGCGGCTTGATTGCCATGGGGCCACACGACGCCAGCGCCCGCGATTGGGACGAGACTGCCAACAATCCGTTTTTCTGTCCTGATGCGGCGGCGGCCAAAGCTTGGGAAGACATTCTCGATACCGCTCGAAAAGATGGCGACAGCTTGGGCGGTTTGATTGAGATCGAAGCAACGGGCCTGCCCGCTGGTCTTGGCGCACCGATTTACGGCAAGCTCGATAGCGACCTTGCCGCCGGGCTGATGACCATCAACGCGGCAAAGGCGGTAGAAATTGGCGACGGAATGGCGGCCGCCCGGCTCTCGGGCGCCAGCAACGCCGACGAGATGCGCATGGGCGAGGACGGGCACGTCGCCTTCATGTCCAACCATGCAGGGGGGATCTTAGGAGGCATTTCGACCGGTCAGCCTATTGTCGCTCGTCTCGCGATTAAGCCGACGAGTTCGATCCTCACACCCCGCAAAACGGTCACCTCCGCTGGCGTCGACACTGATGTCGTCACCAAAGGCAGGCACGACCCGTGCGTCGCCATCCGCGGCGTGCCGGTCGCCGAAGCCATGGTGGCGTTGATCCTCTGCGATCATGCCTTGCGGCAGCGAGGCCAGGTCGGCTCGTTCCCAAGCTAGAGCGCATGATCACCACGCGCCCGAAGGGCCTCGCTTGGCGCCCCATTTAGCGAAGAGCTTCCCATTGGTGCCCAGGGGCATTAACTCTTGGGGATGACTGAAAAGACGACCGCCGCGAGCCGCCGTTCAGCCCTGAGCACGGGCATCCGCCTTGCTATCATCAGCCTCATTGTCGGCGCTGTGCTCACCATTTTTCGGATCGACCCCATTGGTCTTTGGAGGAGCGCATGGCGCTGGCTCAACCAAGGTGTGGTGGAGCTTTTTGGTTCGGGGATTGAGGGGCTCACCCTGATCGCGACGCTGATTGCCACGGGGGCCATCATCGTCATTCCCATTTGGCTGGTCCGCATGCTGTTAAGGGGTCAGAAGTAGGTTTCCACGACCAGGGGTGAAACATGGGGCGCGTCTCAAGCACATTTGTGGGCTTTCTTTCAGCGGTCGCATCGATCGTCACGATCTTTAGCGTTATCGAGTTCATGCCCGATGCGATCGACGCTTTGTTTATCGCGATTTCGGGTCAAGACTTAAACCCTGAGTACCAAGCGCTCTCCGCCCGGCTTCAACTGGCCGTCGTTGGGTTTTTCCTCGGTGCATTGAGCGTCGCGACGCTGGCGGGCACGTTCGTTGTGTTTTCCGAAACATTCGGCATGCTTGCGGGGACGTTTCAAACGATGACGGACGATCGCTCGAAAATCGCTTCACGACTCTACGGTTATTTTATCAGCACAACAATCGTTGTTTTGATTGGAAACATCGCGGCTTTCCTCGTGTCTTGGTATTTAATTCCGTTCACGCTTTTTCTCAGTTTCTTTATTTTGTTGATGTTCCTTGAGAATATTGATCGGTATAAGAAGCGCCGTTCATGATTTCCAGAAAGACGTCGCTGTAGATTTCAGCTTTACGCAGACCCACCCCGTAGACGGCGAGAAACTCTTCCTTGGACGATGGCCTGCGAACCACCATGTCGATCAGTGTCCGATCAGAAAAGATCGTGTAAGCAGGCGCACCCTTCGCCTGGGCCAATTCGAGACGCTTTGTCTTGAGACGGCCGAGCAGCGCCTCATCAAAATCAGGAGGGACCTCGATCGGCTGGCGCTTGTAGGACTTCTTGACGTCCCGGCTTTTGGCCATTTGCAGCGGCGCGCCTCCACGGGCAGAAAGAAAACTGCGGCCTTCGTGGCTGACAACGATCGAACGGTATTCACCTTCCATCCGTACAAAGCCTTGAGCAAAGAGTTGTCCAACCAGACTTCGCCACGACTTTGCCGGTCGATCGCGCCCTCGACCAAAGACACGCAAATCATCATGGCGGGCTTTGAGCACCTTTTCACTCTCTGACCCGCGGAGCACATCGATCAGATGCGCTTGTCCGTAGACCTCGCCGGTTTCTAAGGCCGCTTCTAAAAAGAGCCTTCCGTCCTCACTCGCATCCTCTGTCTGCGGCGGGTTGATGCATATATCGCAAGCACCGCAGGGCTTGCTCCGTCTCTCGCCAAAATAGGAGAGAAGCAGCACCCGGCGGCACGACAGCGCCTCGCAATAACTCGCCAAAATATCGAGCTTTTTTCGCTCATGGCGCTTCACCTCGTCGGGGGCACCGCCCTCGTCGATCATACGGCGGCGGAACATAATATCGGCAGCACCGTAAAGGAGGATCGCCTCAGCCGGTCGGCCGTCGCGGCCCGCCCGCCCGATCTCCTGATAATAGGCCTCAGGCGACGACGGCAGATCGCGGTGAATAACGTAGCGTATGTCGGGCTTATCAATGCCCATCCCGAACGCCACGGTGGCGCACACCACAAGGTCCGGCTCGGAAAGGAACCGGTCAAGCCGCACCGCACGCTCTTCATCGCCAAGACCTGCGTGATAGGCGATGGCATTGTGCCCCGCCCCGCAGAGCTTATCCGCGACAGCTTCTGTGTTCTTCCGACTGCCGCAATAAATAATGCCCTGCTGACCCTTCCGCTCACCAACCAAGGTCAAAAGCCGGTCGTCGGGTTTGTGTTTTTCCTCGACAGTGAGGCTGAGGTTCGGGCGGTCAAACCCCGAGACATGCACGTCGACGTCACCGCGGAAGAGCCTTTTTTGCATCTCAGCCCGCGTTTCTTCATCAGCGGTCGCGGTGAACGCCGCAACCGGAACACCAGGCTTGAGGTCTTTGAGCTGCTGAAGGCCTAAATATTCCGGACGGAAATCATGGCCCCATTGGCTGATGCAATGGGCTTCATCGATCACAAAGAAAGACACATCCGCCTTACGCAGCGCTTCCTGCATGCGCTGCGTCGCGAGGCGTTCCGGGCTCATATAGAGAAGTTTGATGTCGCCGGCGAGGGCCGCCTTCCAATCGGCGACATTCTCGTGACGCTCGCGACCCGAATGGATCATCCACGGAGGCGCACCAAACCCTTGAAGGAGGGCGACCTGGTTTTGCATGAGGGCTATCAGTGGGCTGACCACCACGGCAAAGCCTGGGCGCATGAGCGCGGGAACCTGAAAACAAAGGGACTTGCCCGCGCCCGTGGGCATCACCGCCAAGACATCGCCGCCCGCCAACAAGCGATCGATAATCGGCCGCTGACCTGGGCGAAAATCCTCAAAACCGAAGACCGATCGCAGAACCGCTAAGGGATCATCGTCCTCAGCAGCGGGAGAAATGGCAGCAGCAGAACCCATGGTGCATCATTGGACGCGTTCGGGGATCAGTGAAAGGGATTGACGAAGCAGATCGGTGCCGCTGGTTTGAGGAAAATTGTCCCTGAGCGGCAAGCAGATTTCGAGGAAACATGCTCACGATTGACCCCTATCTCTTCACCGAAGAGGCCATCGCCCCAGAAACCAAGGCCATCAACGAGCAGATTGAGACCTTTTTGAAAACAGCGCCCTCCATTGTTGATTTGGGCGCGGTCAAGATTCGCGAGTTGCGCCGTGCTGGTCAGGGTGTTCTTGCCAATGAGCCCGAGCACGAGATGGCCAAATGGGAGACCGCCTCGGCCAATGGCCTAGACGTTCCTGTACGGATTTTTAAACCCGAAGGCGACCTGAAAGCCGTCTATTTGCATATCCACGGCGGCGGCCACGCGATCGGATCGGCGGACGCGCAAGACCAAACCCTCGCCAAG
>JBCCBY010000046.1:0-14666 GCA_039033795.1 Pseudomonadota bacterium
AGGCCGAGGGCGGCGCGGCCACCTTACAAAAGGCAGGAATCGAGGCGCGCCTCTTTTCCGGTGATCGAGACGTGACCACCGCCTGCGCCGATCTCATCCGGCCTTGGGTGCACAGCCTCTCATGCTGGCGGCCATGGGTGACCGCGAAGCTTGCCATGACCCTCGATGGCGTCACCGCCACAACGACAGGCGAGTCCAAATGGATCACCGGACCTGCCGCCCGCGCGCGCGGTCATGATCTCCGCCAACGGACGGGCGCCATCATGGTTGGTGTCGAGACGGTCCTCGCCGACAATCCCAGTCTTGATGCGCGGCCCCAAGGACGTAAGCCCGCACCTGGTTTCAAGGTGATCCTCGACAGCGCGCTGCGCACCCCGCCATCGGCTAAGCTCTTCTCCGCGCAAGGATCGACGGTGGTGATCGGTCATGAGAATGCGGGCGAGACGCAAGCGCGAAGCCTCGAAGCGGCGGGCGCTGACGTCGTGCTCCTACCGGGGAGCGATGGCCGCCCCGACCTTCAAGACGCCCTTCGCTATCTTAAGGAAAAGAAGGTCCTTGATCTGATGATTGAAGGCGGCGGCACCCTTCTCGGCGCAGCGTTTGATGCTGGTGTTGTTGATGAAGTTTGGGCCTTCGTCGCACCCATGGTCATGGGCGGCGGCCGCCGGGCGGTTGGCGGCACCGGCCCCGACGCTCTCAGCGATGCAATGCAGCTCGCCAGCATCACCACAGAACAACTCGGCCCAGATCTGTTGATCCGCGGCCTCGCAAAGAGGAGTGCTTGATATGTTCACAGGACTGATCGAGGAGATCGGCGAAGTGATCGCCCTCGACAACCACGCCGATGGTGTGGACCTTAAGGTCAAAGGTCCGATGACCACGGAGGATGCCAAGCTCGGCGATTCGATCGCCGTCCAGGGGGTTTGCCTCACCGTCACGGAGCTGACCAACGATGAAGCAACCTTCGGCCTGGCCCCCGAAACCCTGCGCCGAACGAGCCTTGGTGCGTTAAAAGAAGGGTCTGGTGTAAACCTCGAGCGCGCTTGTCTCCCCACCACGCGGCTTGGCGGGCACTATGTTCAAGGCCATGTTGACGGGACGGGCACACTCACATCGATCCGGGAAGATGGCGACGCGCTTTGGGTGACCATTGATGCGCCCAAGGATCTTCTCACCTATATCGTCGAGAAAGCCTATGTCGCGATCGATGGCACCAGCCTCACCGTGACCGACGTCACCGACACGTCCTTCTCTGTGATGCTGGTTCGGCACACCCAGCCGCTCATCACCCTACCCACAAAGAAACCGGGCGATCCGGTCAATCTGGAGGTCGATATCATGGCCAAATTTGCAGAAAAAATCATCAAGGAACGTGTATCATGAGCGGTTTCGTCAGTGTCGAGAAGGCCGCCGAAGCTCTTAGCCAAGGCAAGTTCGTCATCATCGCTGATGATGAGGGCCGGGAGAACGAAGGTGATTTGGTGATCGCGGCTGAGTTCGCCGATGCCGCCGCCATCAATTTCTGCGCGATGCATGGCCGCGGACTGGTCTGTTGCGCCCTTGAACACACAATCATTGAGCACTTCGGTCTCACCATGATGGTCCCGCAAGAGCAGAACAAGTCTGGCTTTGGCACGGGTTTTACCGTGTCCGTCGAAGCGCGCGAGGGCGTGACAACAGGGATTTCAGCTGCTGACCGTGCCCGGACGGTTGAAGTTCTGATCAATCCAGAGAGCAAGCCAGGCGATGTGGTCTCCCCCGGTCACATGTTCCCGCTTCGCGCCCATCCCGGCGGGGTGCTGGCGCGCGGTGGTCAGACCGAAGCGTCGGTTGAGCTCGCCAAGCTCGCTGGTCTGCGCCCCGGCGCTGTCATCTGTGAAGTGATGAACGACGACGGAACCATGGCGCGGCGGCCAGAACTCGAGGCGTTCGCCGCACAGCACGACATCCCCATCACCACCACTGAAGCGCTGCGCCAGCATATGGCGGCCATCAATGCGCAGGTTGCGGAGTAAGCCATGAAGCGTATTGAAGGATCAGCGGATGGCAAGGGCCTTCGCATCTGTGTCATCGACACGAGCTGGAATGACTTTATTGTCAGCCGGCTGACCGAAGGAGCCATGGGCACCCTGCGCCGGCATGGCGTGGACGACGACGACATCACCCATGTCACCGTTGCGGGGGCGTTTGAGGTGCCCTTGGCCGCGCAAACCGCGGCGAAGACCGGCCGGTATGACGCTGTTGTCGCGCTCGGGTGTGTCATCCGCGGGGCGACGGCCCATTTTGACTTTGTGGCCGGTGAAGCCGCTAAGGGCATCGCCAAGGTGGGCCTTGATACAGGGGTGCCCGTCGTTTTTGGCATCTTAACCACCGATACCATTGAACAAGCGATCGAACGTGCAGGGACGAAGGCGGGCAACAAGGGTGCAGAAAGTGCCTCGGTCGCCGTTGAAACCGCTCGCACACTGCAAGCGATCAAGGAGGCATCATGACACCCAATCGCCCTAGCCGCCGCGAAGCCGAAGCCGCTATCCGCACGGTCCTTTCTTATATTGGTGATGATCCGGATCGTGAGGGCCTGGTGGATACCCCAAAACGGGTCATCAGCGCCTATGAGGAGTGGTTTGACGGTTACAACCAAGATCCAGAGGCGATCCTGGGACGGACCTTCGACGATGTCGGCGGATACAACGATATCGTCCTGATGCGGGACATCAAAATCGAAAGCCATTGTGAGCACCACATCGCACCCATGCTGGGCACGGCGCATATCGCTTATCTTCCCAGTGACCGGGTCGTGGGGATCTCGAAACTTGTCCGCCTGGTGGATGTCTTCGCCAAGCGCTTGCAGAGCCAAGAGACACTGACAGAACAAGTTGCACAGACGATCAACAATGTCCTCAAGCCTCGCGGTGTTGCGGTGATCATCTCATCGGCGCACCAGTGCCTCACCACCCGGGGCGTTCACAAAGACACCGTGGCGTGCGTGACACGGACCTATCTTGGGGCGTTCAAGGAAGATCCGCGCGTTGAGCAGCAATTGCGGGATCTTCTGGCGCTCTGACCCCTGCGTTTTGCTTTTAACCATGTAAGGTGCTAAGCTATTGAAATTGGGGAGAGGTGAGCCGCAGGGATAACCTAGGCTTACCGCATTTGGGGATTTTCAAGTGAACAAGAGTGTGTTGAGCGTCATCGCATCAGCGATTGCCGCGTTTTCGTTCAGCGGTGCATCGGCCGTCGAACTCGATTTGTCAGGCTTTCCCGCAGGGTCAACCGCACCCGATGGGGTTGATCTAGGGGTGGCCTCGCTCGATAACTTCTTCAGCAATCCAGGAACGATCAGTTTTTTCGACTCCAACTTTATCTTTGATCGGGTTTTTTGTTTCGACAAGCTATTCTCACCCTGCGGTGCGTCGGGGGCGATGAATTTCGATTTCGCCGTTCAGGACATCACATTTTTGGCCGAGCAAACCAGCACACTCAGCAATTTCAGCGTCGAAGCCTTTTCTGGAGGAACTTCAGTCGCGACGCGCACCTGGGACAATGCCGCGTTCGTCAATGCCCGCGTGCGGAAATTTGATTTTACCGGCGTGGGTCCAATCACCAGCTTGATCTTTAGCGGCAACGATTTCCGGGCCTTCGGAAAGTTCACGTACAATGAAGTTCCCGCCGACCCAATTCCACTGCCCGCAGCCCCGTTGCTTTTCTTGACGGGCGCGGGTGTTCTTGCCGGGCTAACGCGTCGACGGAGTGCGCGCTGACATCCAAGGGACTGAATGGCAGAGATCACGCTTTACGGCTACGCGACCAGTCCATTCGTCAGGAAAGTGGGATGCTTCCTTCATTACAAGGATCTTCCCTTTACCTTCACGCCCGTCAACCCGGTCAACCCCGACGCCATTGCCTTCACCAAGGGCCGTCAGGTGCCCGTGCTCAAAATCGGCGACGAATGGCGGCGCGAGTCGTCGAAGATCGGCCACTGGCTCGACGCGCTTTATCCCGAAAAGCCGCTCCTACCCCTTGACCCTCAAGAGCGCGCCTTAGCCCTCGCCATCGACGAATGGATAAGCGAGAGCTTCCTTCCAAGTTACTTCCGTGCAGCGATTGATGCGCCCGACGACCTGCGGCATCGCCAAAGGGCCTGGCGCCTTGCCGCCCTCGTTTCTGCGCATACGCCGCTACCAGAAGAGGTGCGCCATGGCTGGCCGGACCTCCTGCGCGTCGCGCCATTCATTCAAGAAATGATCAAACCGCTTGATCGATCCGAGCCCGTTGATGCCATGCAGATGCGGCTTGGGGCAGAAATGCTCACGCACCTTGGCGATGGTCCATTCCTCGGTGGGCTGAGTGAACCGAGCATCGCGGATTTCAGCCTTTTCCCGCAACTGACCTTTGGCGTGGTCGCAGGTCTTGAGCACGAACTCAGTGCCGGCAAGGTCCCCGCGGTAAAGGTGTGGCTGCAGCGTGTCGCAAAGCATCTGCCGGAGCAGCCGCTGCTGATCCAAGACTTTATGGTCGTGACACCGCTGAAGGAAGCGCTCGCTTAAGCCCGGCCCAGATGCTCGTCCATCCGTTGGCGCATGGCGTCGGGCATGCGCCGTGGCCGGCCATCCATGGTGATCACCGCCACCACAACATGGGCGGAAGCAAGGCGTTCCTCTCCGCGCAAAACCCTCTGATTAAAGATCATCTTGGCGCCCTTTGCTTCGACAAGCTCTGTCTCCACGGTGATGATGTTATCGAGCTTGGCGGGCCGCTTAAACTGAATGTCCATCGACGCGACAGCAAAGGTGGCGGGGTCCTCATCTGCCATGATTTCCGAGAGGTCATTAAAGACCGCACGTAAAGACTCCGTCCGCCCACGCTCAAAATACTTCACATAATTGGCGTGGTAGACGATACCGGTGATATCAGTATCCTCAAAATAGATCCGAAAATCGATGCGATGAACCATCAGAAAAGCTCCGGGTCTTGTTTTGGCGCGGCCAAGCCCAGGTGCTGCCAAGCATGTTTCGTCAGCATACGGCCACGCGGTGTGCGTTGGATCAAACCTTGCTGCAAAAGATAAGGTTCAATCACGTCTTCGATCGCATCGCGGCCCTCAGCGAGGCTCGCCGCCAAGGTCTCAACGCCGACAGGTCCGCCACCAAAATTCTCTGCTATCACAGAGAGATAGCGCCGATCAAGCCTATCAAGACCACGCGCATCGACGTCGAGGCGAGCAAGCGCGCGATCAGCCACCTCTTCTGTGACCACGCCCTCCCCCTCGACCATCGCCACATCGCGGACGCGCCGAAGAAGACGGCCCGTGACCCGCGGGGTCCCGCGGCTTCGCCTGGCGATTTCCATGGCGCCGTCATGGGTGATCTCGGTGCTGAGTTTAGAGGCGCCGCGTTTGACAATATGCGAAAGCTCATCGGGCTCATAAAAATCAAGCCGCATCGGAATACCGAACCGATCCAACAGCGGCTTGGTGAGGAGGCCCGATCGCGTCGTTGCCCCGACCAGCGTGAAGCGCGGCAGTTCGATCTTCACGGAGCGGGCGGATGGCCCTTCACCGATAATGAGATCCAGGTGATAGTCCTCCATCGCGGGATAGAGGATTTCTTCAACCGCCGGCGTCAACCGATGGATCTCGTCGATGAACAAGACGTCCCGCGCTTCAAGCCCCGTGAGGAGAGCCGCGAGGTCCCCCGCTTTGGCGATCACAGGGCCCGACGTCGCCCGGAAACCGACGCCCAATTCGGCGGCGACGATCTGCGCCAGCGTCGTCTTTCCAAGCCCGGGCGGGCCGAAGAAAAGGACGTGATCCATCGCCTCGCCGCGTGTTCGCGCTGCTTCGATAAAGACCGACAGATTGTCTTTGACGCTCCGTTGGCCAATGAATTCATCAAGCCGCTTGGGACGCAGTGCAGCGTCATCATCATGGGGCTGATGGTCGCCTGTGGTGACGCGGTCTCCGTTCATCGCGGTGCCAAGCCCCGTAAGGCCGCGGTGATCAAGTCTTCCACCGCTTGATCATCGCTGATCTTGACCGCGGCAACCGCGTCGCGGGCGGCGGCTTCGTCATAGCCAAGATTGACCAGGGCGGAGATGGCCTCAACAGCCGTGCTTCCTTGCGGGGTTGGCATTGCTGCTGGTTCCACCGTCAGCGGCGCTCGGCCGGCAAAGACGCCTGCGGTTTTGTCCTTCAGCTCAGTCACGATCCGTGTCGCGAGCTTGGCGCCCACACCTTGCGCCCGCGCGATTGCGGCCTTGTCGCCCAAGGCAATCGCATCGAGCAACGCACCCGGATGAAGCACTTGCAAAATGGCGAGCGCTGCCTTCGCGCCGACACCCTGCACGGTTTGCAGGAGACGAAAACAGCGGCGCTCGTCCTCGGTGTCAAACGCCACGAGTCGGATATAGGTCTCAGCGACAAGGGTCTCGACAGCGACCGACGCCGCCTCCCCCGTCCGAAACTTGGCGAGGACCCGCGGCGCAGCGCCCACTTCATAGCCGACACCGCCTGCCTCAATGATCGCCGTCTCAGCACCGACGCTCAGCACCCGTCCAGAAAGATGACCGATCATCCGCCAACTCCATGCCTCTTGGAAAGATCGCCGGCAGCTTGGCTGGTGAAGCGCCGCGAGGGCCTGTGCATCGCATGGGTCATGGCGATGGCGAGCGCATCCGCGGCATCCGCGCTCGAAGCTTTGCTACCGGGCAACAGTCTTGCGACCATGGCAGCAATCTGTGTCTTATCGGCATGACCCGCACCGACCACGGATTTTTTGATCTGGTTGGCCGCATACTCCGCCACCGGAAGACCCCGGCGCGCAGGTGCCAAAAGACAGATGCCCCGCGCCTGCCCCAGCTTCAGTGCCGAGCGAGGGTTGGAATTGACGAAGGTTTCTTCCACCGCTGCCTCATCAGGCGCGTGCTCATCAAGGATGGTGTCAAGCGCGCTCGCCAGCATCGATAGGCGCTGCGCCATCTCTCCCTCCACCACCGTGGCAATCCGTCCGCATGCGATATAACTGAGCCGAGAACCCTCTGACCAGACAATCCCCCAGCCGGTATGACGAAGGCCAGGATCAATCCCGAGAATGCGCACGCCCTGGCTCAAATTTTCCTCCTTTGTTCCCTCTTCATCGGGCAGGTTGCGGGCCTGTGCAAGCAGGAACAGGCTCAAGGCTTGGTGACGGTCAGACTACCGCTCATCCGTGAGCGTCTTTGCGCCCAAAAGAACCGCGGCCGCAATCAAAAAGGCGCCGCCCATTCGCTGCATCAGGAAACCCGCGCGCGCTTTCAACCGCGCCGCTAGCCATCCCGCCCCCGCGCCATAGCCCGACAAAAAGAGGCCATCGATCGCGATATAGGTCAGCGACAGCGCCAGAAACTGGGCAAGAAAGGGGCGCTCTGGATCAATAAATTGCGGAAACAAAGCCGCGAAAAAAACAACGGCTTTGGGGTTGGCTGCGGAGGTCGTGAAGCCCTGAAGCCACAAGACGCGCAAGGATTGGGGCCGACGATCCCCTTGTTGACGATCAAGGGCATGGGACGATCGCCACATCCGGATCCCCATCCACAAAAGATACGCGACACCGAGCCACTTCACGGTGGTCATGGCAGAATGCGACGCCGCAAGAAGAGCAGCGAGCCCCAAACCCGCCGCCAACATCTGAATCGCGTTGGCCACCAAGTCGCCCGCTGCGGTGGCCAGCGACGGCCGAAACCCGTGGGTCATGCTGTTGGACAGCATCAAGAGGTGGCTCGGGCCGGGTGTGATCATAAAGGTGAGAACCGTCACCACAAAGACGACCCAAATCTCTAAGGGCATAGAAAACACTCCGCTTGATGGCAGGGGCAAGGGCCATCCTGCACTCACCGTCCCGCCGATTGCATCTCCATGCAAGTCATCAGGCCGGGGGCGCTTATGACCTAAACAAACGCTTGGTTGAACGCGCGGATGCCAGCAACCGCGCCGTCTGGATGGTTCCAGACCGCGCCCGACACCGCAAGATAATCGGCACCCGCATCGAGCAGCCCTGGGGCTGTCTTCGCGGTAATCCCGCCAATGGCAACCGTCGGAACCGTGGCCATCTCGGCCCAGCGGGTCAGGAGGTCAGCCTCGGCATGAAACGCGACCTCCTTGGTGGTCGTTGGGAAAAAAGCTCCAAACGCCACATAATCAGCACCCGCCTCTCCTGCTTCCATCGCCAGGTGGAGGCTGTTGTGGCAGGTGACCCCGATATCTTTGTCTGCGCCGAGGAGCGTTCTGGCCTCTGCCACCGACCCATCAGACTGACCCAAATGCACCCCATCGGCGCCGACTGCCGCTGCAAGATCAGCACGATCGTTGATGAGAAAGCCTGCGTCAGCAGCACCAAGTATCGGGAGGATCATCTCAGCTGCGCGCAGAACCTGCTCGTCGTCGGCATCCTTCAGCCGAAGCTGAAGGCAGGCGACCGCGCCATCAGCAGCGTCGATCACATGCGACAAGACCTCAGTAAAGCTACCGAGGTCTTGAAGGGTGGGAGGGGTGATCAGGTAGAGTGTTGGTTCCGTCATGCAGCCTGCGGCGCGATCAGAGCGAGGAGTCGCTCCTGAGGCTGCGCTGCATAAAGGGGATCGGGCACGATGTTCAACTCTTCGCGGACGTCCCGCAGGGGGCGATCAAGGATGGAGATGAAATCGAGCGTCACCAGGTCTTTCGACTGCAGACCCATCTTTTTGCCATTGTTCATGATCTTGAAGACAGGAAGATCAGGCGCTTCAGATTTCACCCGCAGCGCACCCATGTAACCGAGATATTTGATGCCCCGGGCACCGGTGATCCGCGCCGTGTAGTTGAGAAGAGCAAGCTCTCCCATGCTGTCGCGATTGTAACCGGTCAGCACGTGATACATGTCGTGGGTCAGGTTCTGGAACCAGATAAACGCCGCGTACTCCGGATACGTGTCGGGGAATTCGTCCGTGACAATGCCCTTGTCACGGTATGACTCCGCGACACCATCGGTGCTGAGGCCCTCACGGTCCATGAAATCAGCGTAGGTTCGGCCGACTGTTCCGATCGGCAAATTGCGGAGGCGATCCCGGTCATCGAGCGCGCGGAGCAAGGCCTGGGGGTCATCATGGGCAAGACGTTGCCCATTCGGGCTCGCGTACCAGCGGCGGAAGGTCTTGTGCAGGCAATCACCGTTCAAATTCACCGAAAAATCGATGACGTGCTCAGTTTCTTCCTTGTTCTTCAAAAGGCGAAAGAACGCGGCCAGAGCCTTATCGGGGCGAATGGGAAGTGCTGGTGGCAGCATAGAATCGTTCGGGGCGGGCATAGTGGTTCCTCCGAGAAGCAACGTGCGACTGACCAACTCGTTCGTCCAGTCTATCCCGTAGCATCACCGTTATGAAGGACATCTATACAGTGAAGGACTTGGGTGATCGGCCAAATTATTGTGCATCGCACAAATGAAAAGCGCCCCGCGAAGGGGCGCTTCTTGTCGATCGTTGAACAAAAGCCTCGCGCAGCTAGGCGGCGCTCTCAAGGTCTTTTGACCAGCTGCCCTCTTGGGCGAGGCCGTTCATCCGTGCACGGTGAGAAAAAGCTGTCTGCCCCGCCGCCACGTTCTCTGTTTTCCCGCCCCACGCTTTGAGCGCAGAGGCCTGCAACGCACGGCCATAAGAGTAGCTCAGCGCCCAAGGACGCTCGGACGCGGGCATCGTGTTCATGAGGTGAAGATGCTCAGTCGCTTCGATCTCAGACTGTCCGCCGGAGAGGAATACGATGCCCGGCACCGCGGTTGGCACCGCGTTTTGGAAGCACTGGACCGTTTTCTCAGCCACGTCGTCGGCTGACGCTTGTTTGTCAGACTTTTTGCCTGCGATGATCATGTTTGGCTTCAAGATCGTGCCCTCAAGCGCGACACCTGCATCGAACAACTCTTCGTACAGAAGTTTGAGGCCGGCGATCGTCACATCATAGCAGCGATCAATATCGTGGTCGCCGTCCATCAGAACCTCTGGCTCAACGATAGGGACAATGCGTTGCTCCTGACAAAGAGCAGCATAGCGGGCGAGCGCATGCATGTTGGCCTTGAGGCAACCGCGGCTTGGCATCGAAAGATCACCGCCACGACCAATGTCAATCACGGCCCGCCATTTGGCAAAGCGTGCGCCAAGCGCGTGGTACTCAGCCAGCCGCTCCCGCAAACCATCAAGGCCTTCGGTCACTTTCTCGCCGTTATAATGCGCAAGGTCCTTGGCGCCCATGTCGACTTTAATGCCAGGAATGGAGCCTGCGTCTTGGATCAATTTGACAAGCGGCGTTCCATCGGCGGCCTTCTGCCTGATCGTCTCATCAAAGAGGATCACGCCAGAGATACGCTCCTGCATCGCCTCGTCAGTCCGAAACAACATCTCACGGTAGTCACGGCGATGATCCTCGACATTCTCGATACCGATCGAATCAAAGCGTTTGGCAATGGTTCCGGTCGATTCATCCGCGGCCAGAATACCTTTGCCAGGCGCCACCATCGCCACGGCAATCTTGTTGAGTTCTTCGAGAAGATTTGCGTCCATCATTCGTTCCCTGCTCTACCTTCAGTCTGAGGCCATCAGGGCCGCCACACCGGGCAGCTCTTTGCCTTCCATCCATTCAAGAAATGCGCCGCCTGCGGTCGACACATAGGTGAAGTCCTCGGTCACACCCGCCATGGCGAGGGCGGCAACGGTGTCACCGCCGCCCGCCACCGAAACCAGCTTTCCTGCTGTGCTGAGCTTACCTGCGAACTTGGCAAGTTCAACGGTTCCCGTGTGGAAGGGCTCTGTCTCAAAGGCACCGAGCGGGCCGTTCCAGACAAGTGTTTTGCAGGTTTCGAGCGCCGCGGCGTAGCTATCGACGCTCGCAGGGCCAAGGTCCAGCACCATGTCTTGCGCAGCGACTTGATCGGCGGCACGCACTTTGCTCGCAGCGCCAGCTTTAAACTCTTCTGCACACACCACGTCTTTTGGCAGGAGGATCTCACAGCCAGCGTCCGCCGCGGTCGCCATGATCTGGCGCGCTGTATCGACAAGGTCGGGTTCAGCCAGTGATTTACCGATCTCCATATCCATGGCCAGAAGGAACGTGTTGGCCATCCCGCCACCGACGACCAATTTGTCGGCTTTGCTAACCAGGTTTGTTAGAACATCAATCTTGGTCGAGACCTTCGCCCCGCCAACAACGGCCATCATCGGGCGCTCCGGCGCGGCCAGTGCCGCTGCCAGGTAAGAGAGCTCCCGGCCCAGAGCGAGCCCAGCAGCGGATGGAAGGAGGCGCGCGATCCCTTCGGTGGAGGCATGGGCACGGTGCGCCGCGGAGAACGCATCGTTCACATAGAGATCACCGAGGGCGGCCAAATCGGCGCAGAACCCCGGCTCATTCGCCTCTTCCTCCGCATGGAAACGGGTGTTTTCGAGCAGCAACACATCCCCTGCGGCTATTGCATCAATCGCCGCTGCCGCTTCGCTGCCAACCACCTTTGGTGAGAACGCGACCGTTGCCCCAAGCACTTCCCCAAAGGCCTCCGCCACCGGCGCGAGCGACATCTCGGGGTTTGGCTGGCCTTTTGGCCGACCAAAATGGGAGAGAAGGATCACCTTCGCCCCCTTCTCCTGCAGCGCTTTGACCGTGGGGATCGCACGGGACAGACGGGTGGCATCGGACACCCGGCCATTCTGCATCGGGACATTAAAGTCGACACGGACCAAGGCACGCTTGCCCTGGAGGTCACCAAGATCGTCGAGGGTCTTATAGCTTGCCATGGTCCTGATCGCGTTTAGAGGTATTTGGCCATTTCAAGGGCGGTGTCGGACATCCGGGTGGAGAAACCCCACTCATTGTCATACCAAGTCAGGATACGAACGAGACCACCATCGACGATTTGGGTCTGTGCGGCGGCAAAGGTCGACGAATGCGCATCGTGCATAAAGTCGCCTGAGACGAGCTTTTCATCCGTGTAACCAAGAACACCCTTTAGCGCACCTTCTGATGCTGCCTTCATGGCTGCGTTGACGTCGTCGACACTGATCGACTTGCCAGGCACGAAGACGAGATCCACGAGCGACACATTCGGCGTCGGGACGCGCACCGCGGAGCCGTCGAGCTTGCCTTTCAGCTCAGGGATCACAAGGCCGAGGGCCTTGGCCGCGCCGGTCGATGTCGGGATCATGTTTTGTGCCGCAGCCCGCGCCCGGTAAAGATCCGCGTGCATGGTATCAAGCGTCGGTTGATCGCCCGTGTAGCTGTGCACGGTCGTCATATAGCCGCGCTCAATGCCGCATGTCTCCATCAGAACCTTGGCCACGGGCGCAAGACAGTTGGTCGTGCACGATCCGTTTGAGACAATCAGGTCGTCGCCCGAGAGGGTGTCATGATTGACGCCATAAACGATGGTGCGCACATCTGCTGTCGACGGCGCGGACACGAGAACGCGCTTGGCGCCCGCATCAAGGTGCGCTTTGGCCTTCTCCGGCGCGGTGAAAATACCGGTGCACTCAAAGACGACATCAATATCATTCGCCCCCCATGGCAGCTGAGCTGGATCACGCTCAGCCGTCACACTGATCGTTTTTCCGTTCACAGACAGGCCATCGTCCGTGCTCGCGACATCCATCCCAAGGCGTCCATGCAGCGTGTCGTACTTTAACAGATGCGCGTTCGTGGCCACGGGGCCCAGGTCGTTGATCGCAACAACCTCAATATCGCTGCGTCCATGCTCAAGGATTGAGCGCAGAGTGAGGCGGCCAATGCGGCCAAAACCATTAATTGCGACGCGAGTTGCCATCGTTATTCATTCCCTTCGATAAGTGTGCGGACCTTCGCCGCGGCGTGCTTGGCCGTGATGCCAAAATGTTCGTAGAGGTCTTTGTAGGGACCAGACGCCCCAAATCCATTCATACCAAGAAAGGCATTCGGAACGCCGCCAATACCCAAAATGTCTGCCCACCCCATAGAAATGCCCGCTTCGATGCCAAGACGAGGCTTATCACCGAGAACATCGATCATGTGATCGATGTCTTGAAGCAAGAAACGGTCCAGGGATGGCATTGAGGCGACGTTCACCTCAACGCCTTCACTCGCCAGCTCATCCGCAGCGGCCAAGGCGAGCTCCACCTCAGAGCCCGAAGCGATCAAGGTCGCCTGATAGTCGTCGGAGCGTCGAACAAGATAGCCTCCCAGATCGCTCTTGTTCTCTGAAAAATCGTCTCGGAAAGGCTTAAGACCCTGCCGTGTCAGCGCCAACACTGTGGGTCCAGGATTGGCAAGGGCGATGGACCATGCCTCGGCCGTCTCGACCTGATCGGCTGGCCGCAAAACGGTAAGCCCCGGGATGGCCCGAAGGCTCGCCAAATGCTCCACTGGCTGATGCGTCGGCCCGTCCTCGCCAAGACCAATCGAGTCGTGGGTCAGCACATAGATGACCTTGATGCCCATCAGGGCGGCAAGACGCATGGAGGGGCGCATATAGTCGGAGAAAACGAGAAACGTGCCGCCATAGGGGATGATACCGCCGTGCAAAGCGAGGCCG
This sequence comes from Pseudomonadota bacterium, assembly GCA_039033795.1. GTDB lineage: Bacteria > Pseudomonadota > Alphaproteobacteria > Caulobacterales > Parvularculaceae > Parvularcula. Next base: position 13,551 of record JBCCBY010000046.1, read on the forward strand.
TTCATGATCGCGCCCATGGCGTGCTCACGGATCCCATAGTGAATATACCGGCCCGCGAAATCCTCGGCACTTAAAATCGGTAAGCTCGACGTTTTGGTGTTGTTCGAGCCGGTGAGGTCAGCAGAACCGCCGAGTGTTAAAGACGTGGCCGCGTTGATGACCTCAAGACAGTCCTGTGACGCCTTCCGTGTGGCGACCGTTTTGGGGTCGGTCACGGCACGCTCGGAAAAACCCTTCAGCGCAAAATCGACGTCCCGGAGCGCTGATGCGGATGCAGCCGTTCCTTTTTCGATGGCTTCGAAGAATCTTGCGTGCTCGGAGGATTGGCAGCGCTTTTCCCATGCCTCCCGCTCTTGACGTCCCCGGCGACCAGCTTCGCGCCAAGCAGACAGCACGTCGTCGGGAACATCGAAAGGCGCCGATTCCCAATCGAGCGATGCCTTGGCGGCTTGCATCGCCTCGGCGCCCAGCGGCGCGCCATGCGATGACGCGCTTCCCGCTTTTGCTCCTGCCCCGCGGCCAATCGTTGTTTTGCAGGCGATCAACACAGGCCGATCCGAATCGCGTGCTTCGGTCAGCGCCCGATCCACGGCATCCATGTCATGGCCGTCCACCGAAATCGTGTGCCACCCGCTCGCGGCGAACCGATCAAGCTGATTCGTGCTGTCGGCGAGACTGACTGCTCCGTCGATGGAAATTCCGTTGTCATCCCAAAGGACAATCAGCTTACTGAGTTTCAGGTGACCGGCCAAACTGATCGCTTCCTGGGCGACTCCCTCCATCAAACACCCGTCGCCAGCGATAACGTATGTCGTGTGGTCTACAACCTGATTTCCCAACCGCGCGCGAAGGTGTTCTTCGGCAATTGCGAATCCTACTGCATTTCCAAGGCCTTGACCCAATGGACCCGTGGTGGTTTCAATACCGTCCGCATGCCCGTATTCCGGGTGCCCCGCTGTTTTACTCCCAAGCTGTCGAAATTTCTTGAGTTCTTCGACAGACATGTCCTCATAACCGATCAAGTGGAGGAGTGCATATTGAAGCATCGAGCCGTGCCCCGCGGAGAGAACAAACCGATCTCGATCGGCCCATCGGGGCGCCGCGGCATCGAACTTC
>JBCCBY010000047.1:0-14551 GCA_039033795.1 Pseudomonadota bacterium
CCTGCGTGGGAGAGATCGAACTCCACCACCCCAAAGGCGGGCAACTCATCCTCCAAGCGATCAAGATGCTGACGGAACTCATATGACCCATCAAAAAAATGAGGGATGAAATCGTCCGGCTTCAGCAAGAGTGAGCCCGATGCGACGAGCACGGCGACCGCGCCCACACCAAGCGCTGCGCGGCCAGAATCGTCCGTCACAAAGGATGACGCCGCGTTGGCCATTCTTGCAAGAAAAGCACGCTGCACGGAGGGTCGGGGGCGGATCAAGCGCACCAGCGCCGGAATACCAAGAAACCCAAGCACGAGACAAATCAAGCCGCCGAGCGCAACCAATGTGCCCAGCACATTGACGGGCGGCGCATCGGCGAAGTTCAGCATCAAAAAACCAAGCGCCGTGGTCACGAAGGTCAAAGCGATGGGCGCCACGTTGCTCATGAGGGCGAGGGAAACAGCTTCCGACGGATCGTGGCCTGACAATTGTTCGTCTTGAATTGCCATCACCAAGTGCGAAAAACCTGCGACACCCAGCATCAGAACAATGGATGGAATGTTAGCTGTCAGCGCCATTATTTCGATGCCGACATGTCCGGCAACCCCCAATGTCGCGACCGCTGCCAAGAGAGGCGTTACAACCAAAACGGCCGCAAACAGCGCCGAGCGGAGCAAGAAGAACGACAGCGCCCCAATCACCAACACAGCGATCGGCAACAGGGTCACAAGATCTCGCTTGCCGGCTTTGCTGAGGGCATCAATGATCGCGAGTCGGCCACCATACCAGGGCACCAGACCCACAGCTTCGACGTTTGATCGGGCCACGAGATCGCGCAACGCCGTGGAGACGATGTCGGCTCGCTCGGACACTTCGCCGACACCCTCGGCGATGACGACGATGATTGTGGTCTTGCCGTCAGGCGACACCAGTCGGTCGACAAGCAGTTCATCATCCATCACCCGTGCACGGACCAAAGATGCGTCCATAGACGGATCATCCATCATATCTTCGATGACAAGCTCATCGCCATCGGAGGAAACCCGTGGCGCATTGGTTATGGACGAGACGCGCCTTGCATAGGGGAGTGCCCACGCTTCCTCCGTTAGCTGACGGATAAGCGACAGGCGTTCTTCCGTAAAAAGATCGCCCTCCTCCGCATGAAGCGCAAGGCCAATGCCCTGGGTCAGCGCGTACTCTGCCTCAAGCGCCTTGAATTGCACCAGATTGATGTTGTCCTCGGCGAAGAAGGCTTTGCTATCGCCGCTGATGGAGAGTTTGGGAAGGCCAGAGGCTGCGCTCAAAAAAATGATTGCGCATACAAGCAGCGCCAGCCGAGGGCGCACCTCAAAATACCGATCCCAGGCCAACTCGCCCCCTCCGAATGCTTCGCCGCGCATCCTTTTTGTTCATCATAACATAAAGTAACGCGGCACTGGCACAAACCCCCAACAGCTCGCTTTGAGGAGATGCTTTATGCGGCAGCCCGCTCTCTCACTGCACGGAGGTTTTCAGCGAGGTTGAATGCTAGCTCTAGAGCTTGGCTCGCGTTCAACCGGGGATCGCAATGGGTGTGATAACGGGCTGAAAGATCATCATCATCGATCGCTTGGAGACCGCCCAGACACTCGGTGACGTCCTGGCCTGTCATCTCAAAGTGCACACCGCCGGGATACGCGCCTTCCGCCCGCACGAGATCAAAAAACTGGGTCACCTCGTCGAGGATCGAGGCCACACGGCGTGTCTTGTAGCCGCTTGATGCCTTGATGGTGTTGCCGTGCATGGGGTCGGACGACCACACGACCGCGCGCCCCTCGGCCTGGACCTTTGCCACCAGAGACGGAAGATATTGGCCAATCTTTTCGGCACCGAAACGAGAAATCAAGACAATCCGCCCCGCCACATTTTTTGGATTTAACCGGTCGAGCAGCGTGATCAGTTCATCGGGCGCCAAGGTCGGCCCGCACTTGATTCCAATGGGGTTCTTCACCCCACTACAGAATTCGACATGGGCACCGTCCGGCTGGCGTGTCCGGTCGCCGATCCAGAGCATGTGCGCGGATGTGTCGTAAAAATCACCGGTGGTGGAATCGATCCGGGTCATCGCCTGCTCATAACCAAGCAACAGCGCCTCGTGGCTGGTGTAGAACTCCACCTGGTTGAGCGCAGGGTTGGCATCACCCGTGAGCCCGCAGGCGTCCATGAACGCCATGGCATCGGAAATCCTGTCCGCAAGCTCAAGATAGCGTTCGTGCTGCGGACCGCTGGCGAATTCGAGGTTCCACCGGTGCACGTTGCGCAAGGACGCATAGCCGCCCTTGGCGAAAGCGCGGATCAGGTTGAGGGTCGACGCCGCTTGGCTATAGGCACGCAGGAGCCGCTGGGGATCAGGCACGCGTTCCTCCGGGGTGAACCCCATGCCATTGATGTTGTCCCCGCGATAGCTTGGCAGCGTGACATCGCCTTGGGTTTCGACAGGCGAGGAGCGCGGCTTGCCGAACTGTCCCGCCATTCGGCCCACCTTCACCACGGGCACGGCCGCTCCATAGGTCAGCGCGACCGCCATTTGCAGCAGCACCCTGAAGGTGTCCCGAATGTTGTCGGCGCTAAACTCCTTAAAGCTCTCAGCGCAATCGCCGCCCTGAAGAAGGAAGGCCTCACCCCGGCTGACGGCAGCCAAGCGGTCAGTCAGCGTCCGGCACTCCCCAGCAAAGACCAGTGGCGGATAGCCCGTGAGCTCCCCCTCCACGGCCGCCAAGGCGGTTGGATCGGGATAATCGTCCGGAATGTGCTTCGCCGGCTTTGTCCGCCAGCTATCCGCTGTCCACATGATGGGCCTCCAAGAGCGCTGTTCACTAGGCGCCGGGGCGCATTGTTGCAATGTTCTTTCCTCAAACAGACGATTCCGCCCTGTCCCAATTCGGGACCGAAACGACCGTCGCTTCACTAGCCATTGAGCAGGAGCAGTGATTGTCACCAAAGCTCGCAGGATCTCTCCGAAGGATACCGGCGCTTCACCGCTCAGCTCATGGGTTGAGGTCAAACAGCAGCTGCGCGTTGCAGCGAGAGTAAGGCGTTGGACTCCATTCGTCCGGACCGAGAGGACGAAAGCCTGACTTGCGATAGAGGTGCAGCGCGGCCTCAAGCCCGCTGTGGGTTTCAAGCCATATTTTGCGCCCGCCCATGGAACGGGCCTCTGCCTTTGCGGCGGCCATCAATGCTTGACCGATTCCATGACCGCGCAGGCCGTCACGCACTGCCATTTTGGCCAGTTCGATGACGCTCTTTTCCGCCATCGGAATAAGCGCCACGGTTCCAACGACCTCGCCCTCCAGTTCCGCCAACAGAACACGCCCGCCTTTCGCGAGAATATGGTGCTGAGGGTCACTCAGCATCTCTCGGTCTTTTGTTTCGACGTCGAAATATTGCTCAATCCATGCCAGATTGAGGTCTCTGAACGCCGCCGTATCGGCAAGGGCGAAAGGCCTGATTTTGAGCGCTGCTGACACCATCACCATCACGTCATCACTTGGGCAAAAGAGCGCCCGGCCGCGTCCAATACAACAAAGTGGCGGTGTTCCGAAAGTCATCGATCGCCGAGTGGCCCCTCTGGCGCGAACCGTGCACAACGCCAGAAGCCTTGCCCTTTACAGACGGCAGGCACAGCCCTACTGACGCCCGCGTGGTCGCGGCCTGTGCATAACGCATGGGATCAACGTCAGACGGCCCAACGATATGACGAGCGTCTGTCCTGCTGCTCGGGCGGGTTGGGCGTGGATGACCAGCCCAGATGACCCGAACGTGAGCAGCCACAAAGGCCACGCATGAGTGAAACCCAAGACGTCTCGGCAGAGGACGTCAGCGATCAAGATGTCTCCGCCTCGGCCGATACGGTCGACGGCACGGAAACCACCGACATAGCAGGCGCAACCGACACGTCGGAGGCGATACCTGCGGACGCCCCCGTCACGATCAAGTTCGCCGATCTTGGTCTCGACGAGAAACTGCTCAAGGGGATCATCGACGCGGGCTATGACACCCCGACGCCCATCCAAGCCAAAGCGATACCCGAAGCCCTCAAGGGACGCGACGTCCTTGGCATTGCCCAGACTGGCACCGGCAAAACAGCCGCTTTCACGATCCCTATGATTCATCGGCTGTCGCGGGGCCGGGCCAAAGCGCGGATGCCGCGCACCTTGATCCTCGCGCCGACCCGGGAGCTGGCGGCCCAGGTCTCCGAAAGCTTTGAAAAATACGGCAAGTACCACAAGCTTTCGATGGCGCTGCTGATCGGTGGGGTCAGCTTTAAAGACCAAGAGATCGCGCTGACCCGCGGTGTTGATGTGTTGATCGCCACACCGGGACGCCTGCTTGATCATTTTGAGCGGGGGAAACTTCTGTTGAACGGCGTTGAGGTGATGGTTGTTGATGAAGCCGACCGTATGCTCGACATGGGCTTCATTCCCGACATTGAGAAGATCTTTGGACTGACGCCTTTTACGCGGCAAACGCTCTTTTTCTCAGCCACGATGCCGGCTGAGATCACGCGCCTGACACAGCAATTCCTGTCAGCACCCGCCCGTGTTGAAGTGAGCCGGCCCGCGCAAACCGCTGAGACCATCACACAGCGGATCATCAAACTACCAAGCTCAGACGAGCGCATGAAGCGCGCAACGCTTCGCCACCTTATTGAAACAGCAGAGAATCTGAATAATGGCATTATCTTCTGTAACCGGAAGGTCAATGTCGATGTGGTGGCCAGATCACTTCAAAAGCACGGCTTTAACGCCCGCCCCTTGCATGGCGACTTGGCTCAGTCCTTCCGCATGGAGACGTTACAAAAGTTCCGGGATGGGGAGCTCAAACTCCTTGTTGCTTCAGACGTCGCAGCCCGGGGCCTCGATATCCCTGAGGTGAGCCATGTCTTTAATTTCTCCGTGCCCGTGAACTCTGACGATTATGTGCACCGCATTGGCCGGACGGGGCGTGCAGGGCGTGAAGGCACCGCTTTGATGATGGTCTGTCCGGGTGATGAGAAAGCCTTCGACGCGGTGCTGAAAACCACGGGGATGGACGGTATCGATGCGCTCGATTTGGGCGACTTCCTTAAGTCCTACAAGGACGAGCCGAGGTCACGGGAACCCCGCAACAGCAAAGAAAGCCGCCGGTCAGACCGTGGCGACCGCCGCGAGCGAGGCCGCCGTGCTCGAGAAGAGCGGGATTTCCCCTCGATGAAGCACGCCGACGACGTCAAAGGTTTTGGCGATCACGTCCCCGACTTCATGGGCGTTGCTTAATTCAACGCTCTGACAGCTTCCAAGATTGTTTCGACCGCGGGACGGTTTCGATAGCTCTTTGAGTTTGTGACATAGTCCTCTTCATAGAGCTTGGCCTCAACCACACCATTCTCATCGACAATGAAGATCGCCGGATGCGGAATACCGTACACGCGGCTACCAGGACGGTGCTCGTCGTTAAGGATGCCAAAGGCTTTAATGATGGCCGAGCCCTCATCGGCAACAAACGCGCTCTCAATCCCCTCGCTCTCAGCGAAGAGCTGCTGCAGGGCTTGGCTGTCATAGCTCACAAAGACGAGCGGCCGGTCGGCAGCGTCAAAGGCAGCAGCCTGATTATCGAGTTCGGTGACTTGGGATTTGCAGTAAGGACACCATGAGACCGAACGCACGAAGACGATCGTGGCGCCTTCGTCGCCAAGGGCTTCACTTAATGGCGCAGAATCCGGGATAACGCTTCCGACCTCCGGCCCAAGATCAGCAGCAGCAAGGGTAAGACTGAGAAAAAGCGCAAGCACCATGGGACCATCCTGTTGTTGGGTCTTCGATAATTCGCGGACAACGCGTCAAAGTTACGTCGCCGTTGTCGCAGCACGGGCATGCGCGATGATGGCGTCCTCTTCCTCAAACGCTTGCCAGCCCGTTTGGTTCCGGAACCAGGTCAACTGACGTTTGGCAAAACGCCTGGTCTCTTGTTTTGCCGCGGCCACGGCGTCCTCATGGCTCATGAGGCCCGAAAGATGCGCAAGGAGTTCCGGCACGCCCAGCGCTTTCATCACAGGAAGATCCCGCGCCAAGCCCCGCGCACGGAGCGCGCGCACTTCGTCAAGCGCGCCTTCAGCCAGCATGCGATCAAACCGCTCCTCGCCGCGTTGATAGAGGATCTCCCGTTGAGGGCAGAGCAGGAGCGGGAGCACAGGGCCCTCCGCCAACCGCACCCGCGGTTCCTTTTGCCAAGAGGAAAGCGGTCGTCCGGTCTCATCAAAAACCGCAAGCGCCCGAATATGGCGCTGCTGGTCGGCTGGCGCGAGACGCTCCATTTCTGGGTCAACGGACAGGAGGCGTGATCGCACCCCTTTGGGGCTTGCAAGCCATGCTGCGTTCAGGGCCTCCGTCACCGCCTGGGCGATATCAGGGATGGGCGAAAGCCCCTCGGTGATGGCCTTGAGATAGAGCCCCGTGCCGCCGCAGAGGATGGGTACATTCCCGCGGGCACGGATCGCCTTGATCACGGTCTGCGCGTCACGGGCGAAACGGCCGGCCGAATAACGGTCGCTGCCCTCCACATGCCCATAAAGATGGTGCGGCACCCTGGCGTGGTCTTCGGCGCTCGGCCGCGCTGTGAGGATCGCGAGGTCGCGATAAACCTGCATGGAATCCGCGCAGATGACCTCCCCCCCAAGGACCTCAGCCAAGGCGATCGCCGACGACGACTTGCCGGACGCGGTCGGACCAGCGATCACGATCATAGGGACTAGCTCTTGCCGCGCCATGCTTGGCTCTCTAGCTCCTCCCCCATAGGAGATCACCATGACCGACGCTGCCCACGCCGCCATTAAGGCCGAAATCGACAAAAATGACGTGATGCTGTTCATGAAAGGCACACCGCAATTCCCGCAGTGCGGGTTTTCAGCGGCGGTGGTGCAGATCCTCGACTATCTCGGCGTCGAGTACAGCTCCATGAATGTTTTGGCGGATGATGACCTCCGCCATGGCATCAAGTCTTTTTCTGATTGGCCCACCATCCCGCAGATTTACGTCAAAGGCGAGTTTGTCGGTGGCTGTGACATCGTCAAAGAGATGTTTGAGCAAGGCGAGCTGCGCCCCTTGCTCCAGGATAAAGGCATCGCGGTGGCAGAGGCTTAAAGGCCCGAGCGCCCCTTCAATTGGCGCCGCTCAGGATAGCGACCAGTTCCGCCAGGCCCGCGTCACCGAAACGGGTGAGCGGGATGGTCGGCTCGATCACCGCGCGGCCGGTCTCCCCGCTTCCGCGGGTGATGATGTAGAGCGGCGCGAGCGCCTGGAAGCCTGTGTTCTCAAGCGGGATCACCTGCACTTGCGCGGTTTGGTTGGCGGGCCCTTCGGTGGGGTGCCCGGCGATGATCGCCACATCGTTGTCAATCGCCGTTGCGGTAAAGACGATAGACTGTGAATAGGTCAGTGGTCCGATCAAAATAACCGTGTTCCAAGGGAACCGGTGAGCAAGATCTTGAGGTGGATTGACAACCTCAGCAAACGGAACATCAAGAACCGTGCCAAGGGGAACACCGGGCAAGAGACCCTGATTAGCCTCCGTCACCCTGGCCTTAATCGACGAGGTGGCAGCAAAGGGTTTATCTGTCAGATACGCCATCAAACGGTCAGTGAGTTCTGTTGCCCCACCACCATTTTCCCGCAGATCAATGATCAGTGTAATCGCTTCGCGTTGATTAATTTGTTCAAACGCTCCGGGGAGAAAGTCAGCGAATTCATCCTCTCGCGAGATATCAAAACTAGGAACATCGAGATAGGCAATTGTGGGGGTGAGCTGACAGACGCCATAGGGCGCATTCTCCACGCTCGCTTCCCCCGCCTGCAGATCGTGGAGAACAGTGTTTCCGTCTTGCTCAATCGCAATCTGATAACGCTCAAAGGCGCCAAAGCCTGTCCAAAAGAAGGCGTCAAAACGCATGGCGAGGATCAAACGTCCGAGTGTTTCGCTTTCTCCACGCATTCGAGGTAAAAGTTCTTCAAGGATCGTTTTGCTGTCGATACCATTGATCGCAACAATCTCTGAACCCGCTGTGACGCCAGGTAACATCGCGGACTCAACGGCCACTTCTATTCGATCAGATGACGGAATGCGTACCGGTAGGGTCATCAACGGCGCAGATTGTTCGTCATCGGAGCGGCCCAAGGCCTCAAGAAGGTTCAGCGGTCGGCGAAGACCAATATGCGCATCTTTGAACAGCGGGTTGAGCGTCGCCATGGCCATCCATGCTTCCCGTGCGGTCATTTCGTCGGGAAGATCACGGATGATCTCTTCTTTTTTCTGCTCGATGGTCTCAAGGTCAGCCGAATAAGAAAGATCAGGGTGCGTTTCTTTGACGCCATCAAGAAAGGCGTTGAGATCGTCGACCACGGCCCCGCGCTCAATGATTGGCAATTCTTCATCGATCGGTACGGGATGCGTCACGCATCCCATCACCAACAAACCCGCACTCAGCGCGATTGTGTTCCGTAGCATGTTCATTCCCCGCTCGACTTTGTGCTATTATTATCGATATTCAATAAAATTCAAGAGGGGTGATGGGGGAAATCGTATCAGAATTTGGTTCGGGCGCAGAAAAAAAGGCCGCACGGAGGCGGCCTTTTTTTCTGTTGTCTCTCGATGCTATTTTAGGATGCGTAGAATTCGACCACCAAGCTTGGCTCCATGGTCGCCGCATACGGCACTTCGGCAAACTCTGGCACGCGAATATAGGTTGCCGTCATCTTTTTAGGATCGACATCGACATAGTCCGGGATGTCACGCTCTGGCAGCTGCAGCGCCTCGAGCACGAGGGCCATGTTCTTTGACTTTTCGCGGACCTCGACCACATCGCCGGGGCGCAGACGCACGGATGGAATGTTGGTGCGCCGACCATTCAAGAGAACATGGCCATGGTTGATGAACTGGCGGGCTGCAAAAACCGTCGGCACGAACTTCGCGCGATAAACGATGGCATCGAGGCGGCTTTCCAGTAGACCGATCAATTGCTCAGCGGTGTTGCCTTTGCGGCGGGTCGCCTCGTCATAGATCCGCTCAAACTGCTTTTCTGAGATGTTGCCGTAATACCCCTTGAGCTTTTGCTTCGCCATCAGCTGCTGGCCAAAGTCTGACATCTTGCCCGCGCGCCGCTGGCCATGCATGCCAGGCTTGTATTCGCGCTTGTTGATGGGGGATTTGGGGCGGCCCCAAATGTTTTCACCGACGCGGCGGTCGATCTTGGACTTGGCGGAAATCCGCTTTGACATCGTGTCCTTCATCTTCCGTGCGGCCCGGCTCACCACCGATTTGGCGAGCGATCTCAACGGCGGTCCACGCACGACCCGTCTTTAAGCGGCGCCGAATACCAGGAACACGCGCCAGGTCAACAGAATTCATCTAAGGTGCCGCCGTGAGCTCATCCACCAAACGCAGACCCAGTTCGTGGCCACTCAGCCACCCATCTTCGACCTCCGGCCCTGCCAACCAATCGCCGCAGATCGCCATCCGGGCACGGGGGTCGATGCCATAGCGTTGACCGCCGCGTTTGACCGCCCGCGCGTATCGCCATCGGTGCGCCGCTCGATCCGTCGATCGATGCGCAAAGCCCAGGGCGTCTTCAAGCAGGCGGGCAACGTCGTCGGCATCCTCCTCCAGGTGCGTTTGGGCCCACGCCGGGGTGGCATGCGCAACCAAGCGGTGTCCCGGTTCTCGGCCAGGTTTACCGGCTTGCCAGATCACCTGGTGAAGGGGCCCTTCCTTGGGTTCGAGCACATCGGCGGTCGGTGGTGGAACATTGTCGTCAAAAGCGGCCATCAAGGACCAGCAAGGAAGCATCTCCGTCGCCGCTGCGGCCTGTTGCAGCGCCGAACCTTCGGGCAAAAGAAGGGCTGCTTGGGGTGCAGGGGTTGCCACCACAACATAGTCCGCCCGGCCAATTGCTTCGCCGTCAACGGAGTAGAGATCGAAGGCATTGTTCTGTTCGATCGGGGCCCCAAGCTGCACGCCAAACTGAGCGCCAAGCGCATCAGCTTCATGACGGACGAAACCGTTCATGGCCGGGACCCCAACATACCGATCATGTCTTTGATCTGCCTCGTCTCGACTGCGAAACGTTCCTTTCCACGTATCGGCGACACCCGCTGCGATCCAGGTCTCCACTTGCTCGATGAAGCGTTGATCGTGCGCTTCAAAAAAAGGCGCGCCGTGATCAAAACGGCCAAAGGCCGAGCGCCGGCTTGAGCAACGACCACCAGGGCCACGGCCTTTGTCAGCCAAGCGCACATCAAGGCCCGCATTGGCGAGGACCCGCGCGCATGCGAGTCCCGCAACACCCGCGCCGATGATAAATAGGGTTGGTCGTGCCAAAGAAGCCTCCTGCTTCCATGGCACTTAAGCCGCTGCGCAGAACGGCAAGACGTTAGTAGCTATAGGAGTGTCGCAGGCGCTGCAAAACCAGTGGCTGATTGGAGGGCTCCATTCGGATCGTCCAAACGGGGTTGGCGCCCTCGCGAGCCGTGAAGGATGTCTCTCTGATGCTGTAGCCGCTGGCTTCGACCCGAGATTTCAACTCTGTCCGCTCCGCTGATCCCCGAATCTGCGCCTCAATCCGAAGAACGCCGTCTTCGTAATCGATCTGCGCACCGGTGTTGCGGAACAGGTTGTAAGAGACACCCGTCGAGGTGTCGTAGACCCGGCCTGCAAGCCTGTTCCGACGGATCATCGTGTAAACGTCGCTCTCAAGACCATTGGGGAAAATGATCTGAATTCTCAGGTCATAATGATCGCGATGACGCTGTGTGGCGGCGGCCAAGCTCGCTGGCTCAAGGCTCGGGGACACGGGTTCAAACATCACCGTGTCCGGACCAGCGAGCGGCGTGCCGAGGTCCGACGGGGCAATGGTGACGAGCGCTGCGAGCAGGCCAAACCCCTGACCAAAGGCGCCGCGGAACGTGACTGGCTGGAGGAACATCACCGAGACACCGCCGATGGCCATCAAGATCAGCATCACGCCGTAAAGCGGGATATCAGCAATGCTCAGAAGGCTCGTGAGATCCAAGATCCAGCGGTTGATAACGAACAAGGCCGAGGCTTCGCGCTGTTGCAGAAGGTCAACAATCACCGCGGCACCGATGCCGAGTGAAGCCGCCGTTGCCAAAGCAGTGATGCTGAAAAAACCGAACGAGCGGTCGACGCTGATGCGCCGGTTATCACCATAAGCCATGAATGGTTCCGTCCCAGATACCCTAAAGGGAGGTTACCACAACATCTGGCCCCCGCAACGCTCCGATCAGGTCGAGGGAAGAAAAGCTTTGGGCTCCAGCCGGTTGCCGCCAAGGGCGTCAAACCTCCTCTCATGGCAGGTGAGGACAATGACTTGGGTGTCTTCCGCGACCATTTGGAGGGCATCGAAAAGGCGATCGGTGCGGCCGTCATCGGCATAAACCATGGCATCGTCGAGGATGATGGGCACCCCTTGGCCGCGCCCAGCATAAAGCCGCGCCATGCCAAGACGCATAACAATGGCAATCTGCTCCTGTGCTCCTGCTGACAGGATTTCGACGGTCTGTTCGTGCCCCGCTCGTTCAATCGTTTGCGGGGTCAAGTCGGGACCGAAACGAAGCGAGCTGATGCCAAAGACCCGATCAATCAAAGGCGCCGTGGCGTCCATCAAAGGCCGTAAGAGCCGGTCACGGCGCTCGCTTTGCACCCGCTCCATCGTTTCTTTGAGGCGTTTCAGCGCCCGTCGTCGGGCCTCCAGCCGATCCAGCCGCGCTTTGGCCGTTTCACGCCGTTCAGCGGCGGCATCCCGGTTTTCCTCTGGACCTTGCTGATAGACCTGCAGGAGCTGTCCTTCGAGCTGGCTGATGTCGATCTTGAGGCTTGTCAGCTTTCGCACTCGATTGGCTTGCGCCTCTTCTAGCCTTTTAACCCGCCGCTGCGCCGATTCTCGGTCTTTTTGGGTTTGCAGCAGTTCAGTGATGGCGCGTTCTGCAGCGGCAAGGTGGGCCGCGTTTTCGGTGACGGCCCGCTCCAAATCCTTGCGGATCGTTTCGCGCTGGTCGTCTGGACCGAGATCACGACCCAACCGGTTGCGCTCTGTGCGCAGGACCTTTCCCTCCGCGCGGCAGGCGATCAAGCGATTGTCCAACGCCTGGTGACGTGCTCTTGCGCCAGAGAGGTGTGTCCGCGCTGCCTCGAGCGCCGTTTCAGTCTCGTTCAGCTGCCGATCAAGGGCATGGCGAGGTTCCGCTGGCGGATCACCTTCCGGCGCCATCAAATCGGACGCAATAATCGTTTCGAGGTCGTAAAGACCCATTGGCGCAAGACGTTTGATCTCTTCGTCCAGTCGCCTCAACTCCACCGCAGCATCACGCCTGGCAGCGGCTTCCCCGTCCGCCTCCTCAATGGAAGCAACGCCAGCAGAGTCCAGCTGCAGCGCCAAATCAGCGGCGGCTCGATCACGCTGCGCGGCAAGGTCCGGCGGAAGAGCCGCACGAATGACGAGCCGCGCGGCACCGACCGTCAACTGTGCCTCGCCCCGCACCAGGCGTGACTGGCCAGGCTCAAGACCCTCGCCATCGAGGGCGGCGCCGGAGCCGGTGATCAGTTCGACCTCTGGAGACGCTGCATCGAGCGCTGCTTCGGCGACGAGGATGTCCCGTTCGAGCGCCCGCAAGGCGTTAAGGTTAAGTGCGCCGCGGTTGGCGATTTCTGCGGCGGCTTTTTTCGCCGCCATGAGCTTTTTCACCTGGGCGAGGGTGACCAGTGCGGCTTCGCGTTCGACTTTGGATTGCGCAAACCGGTCAAACGCATCGGCTCGGCGCAGGCTGGCAACCAGGTGCTTGTGTTGTCGCTCAAGGGCGGCAACCGCATCTGCTCGCTCATCGCCAGCCGCCTTGGCCATACCTGCCTCGGCGGCAATGTCGGCTTCGTCCGCTGCGGCCATACTTAGCTGTTCGCCCAGCTTTTTCAGGTGGTTGACATCATCATCCCAACGTTTGAGCCGGTCCACCGCTTGGTCCCGCGCGTCTGTTAAACGGCCCACCTCGCGCTCCGTATGGCCAAGGGATTGGACCTTGCGTTGAAGCTCGTCATGCGCAGAGCGGGCCTCTGCTAACTCGGTTTCATGGCGCTGGACGCTCACCGGTTCCGAGCGCTCGCGCAGCTCTGCCTCAAGACCGACCAAGCGATCACGATAGGACTGCGCAACGCTTAGGGTGGCTTCTGCTTCTGCGAGGATCGTTTCAGCCTGGTCGAGGTCGGTTAACGCCGCCAACAGCCTTTTCGTCGGCTTGCCGGTCTTGGCTGTTTCATAGTTGGCGAGTTCGGCATCAACGGCCTGTACCAATCGCAGCGCCTCTTCGCTTGAACTGAGGTCTGATGCTTCGCTCGCCAAGGCTTCAGCAATCGTTGCCTTTTGAGGGGCTTCCCATTTGGAAAGAGCCGAGCCCTGCTCCACCCAGAGCAGACCGCCCGCTCCGCTCTCTGGTTTCTCAGCACCAACAAGGCGCAAAATCTCTTGCTCAGCATCGGCTTCCCGCGCGATTTCCCGCAGGCTTTGCCGGTCAAAAAGCTTTGTCTCACCTCGACCTTTTCGGAACCGTTTTGATAAACGGTGCGCCACGCCCTCGGCAGTAAAATCAATCTCTATTTCTGGCGGATCGCCGTTAAATCCATAAAGGGATCGCACGGCCCGGCTGTCGGCGGTTGCTTTGTAAAAGAGCGCCGCCTTGATGGCCGCGAGGATCGTGCTTTTGCCAAACTCGTTCGGTTGGCTGAGAACATTGAGGCCAGGCGAAAGGTCATTGAGCGCCACTCCATCGGCCCCAAACCCGCGGACATGGCGAAGCCGAATGGCATCAAATCGGAAACTCACGACGCTCTCAAAAGATCATCGAGCAAAAGCAGAGCAGCTTTTGCGTCGCTATCGTCTTCATGCGCTAAGCGTTTTGCGGTCTCCGCGATAACCGGATCAGCATGATCACCCAGGGCCACATCCGCTGACAAAGCGATGTCCAAGCCGTCATCTCGCCAATCGAGAAACGCCGTTCGGGCGACCAAGTCGTCTCGGATCGCTTGGAGGGCCCGCCGTTCAGCGATCGGCAAACGGCCTTTGATCACAATTTGCAAGAGACGGCGGTGGGCTGGCCAGTCGGACGACACGACATCCGCCATCAATTCATTCGTGTCTGCGTCCCGTTCGGCGGCAACGGAATGCATTTCCCAAGCGAACGATTGGGTGACGATGGGTTTGGGTTCCTCCTCCCGTCCCTCCTCGACCAGCAGCACAGCGCCAGACTCATTGTTTCGGAACCGATCCGGCTCTGGCGTTCCCGCGTACCACGCGCGCGGACCAGCCCGTTTCGTGCCATGCCAATCGCCAAGCGCGAGGTAGCTCAACCCCGCTTTATCGCTGCGATTGGCATCAATCGGAGGCGACGCATCGGGATCCGAACCAAAGCCTTGGACCCCGCCATGGGCAAGGCCTATGCGCCTCACGCCAGAGGGGGTCGCCATCGCATCAAAGACTTCGGTC